>JADZDJ010000162.1 GCA_020851115.1 Pirellulales bacterium | reverse complement strand
GGGCCGTCGCTGGGGTTATTGCCGGCAAATACCTGCGTAAAGAAGCCGCGGCGGTAGCGCTCCATGGCCCGCACGTTGTACAGCAGAACGCGTTCGGACAACGTCAATCGCTCCATGACGACAGCACGCCCGCCTCCGCGCAGGAGCGGCTGCAACATGCTGAAATCCAGCAGTGTTGTGGAAAATTGATTGTTCGAGCCTGAAAATTGCCAGACGAGCGAGTTGGCAAGCCCCACCATGAATTGTCCGCCGCTGGCGAACATCCGATGGGCTTGGAAGGACGTATTGTTGGTGAGCAAGCTCGAACTACTTCCGGCCGCGCCTGGCGCCATGGGTCCAGCGACCGCGTAGGCGGTGCTATTGTTGCCGAAAAACTGCACGTCGAAGCGGAACCGCTCGAAGCTCACATCGAGCGCCGACAGGTAGAGTTGCTCCAACTCGCGTTGATAATCGCGCGAATTGAGCAGCGCTAACTGGACGGCCTGCGTCAGATCGACGACAACTTCTCCGCGCTCATTCCGCGGCAGGCAGGCGTCCCAATTCGGGTTCTGGGCAAAGGGAGTATCGCCGTACCAATCCCAGCAGGCGTCGCCGCGCATGCCGTCGACACACTTCATGAGTTTTGAGGCGGCAGGATCGTCGGGGGGCTCCAACTCGAAGTCGGGGCAGGATGGATCGTACATCCGCGAGCGCGGGTCGATATTGATCGTGTAGTCGTTCAGCGGCCAGCGCGAGTCTTGCGATTTCTCCCGTACCAAGTCGTAAATTTCGTTGTCGGCCCACTTGCGAAAATAGGCCCGCGTACATCCGCTGGACCAACATGCTAGCAGAATGACCAAGGAGCTAATCACGCGGAGCATCGGCTTGGCCGACCGATGAGAGCTTGATTTCTCAGGGGTGCGAGTTGGGCGATGGTGCTGTTGACCAACGCACTGTTCTGTCAATCGTTCGATGGTCTGGCTTGCCTGATCGTTCCAAAATGGCAACAGCCTTTCGGCCAGCCCGTGTAAGTCGGCCAGCACGCCGTTCAACAAATCGCGTCCTGCCGCGGTGATCTGCCAAATCTGTCGCCGCCGGTCATTCGCATCCCGACAGCCCGCGATCAGCCCGCGGGCACGCAGTTGCTCGACCATGCCGCTGATTTGCGCCGTTGAGAGGCTCGTTGCCTCGGCAAGCTCGACTTGACTCATTCCAACTTCACCGCTGCGGAAACAATGCGATAGCATCGATAGTTCGACATCGCTCAATCCGTGCCGCTCGGTGCAATCCGTCAGAGCTCGCCGCATTTGGCGCGCACACGTAAAGAACCGCTCAAAGACCTCAAGCCAGCGCCAAGAAGCGTCGGTGGTGGTTGAGCTTGTGCGGTTGTCGGTGGAGATGGCAGATTCAGGCACTGAAATGGCGCTATCCGAGGGGGCGTACTACGCGGCGAAAGGTGACGAGAACCTTTTGTGTGGGCTTCAAATCGCGGAACGATCGCGGTTGTGCCGATCGTTCGGCCTTTAACGATTCGGGATAAAAACGTTCAGACTTGAACGATTCTAGTGAATTGGCCCTACAAACTACCCCGCCTTGCTTTCTTGACAGCCCCGTTTACCCTGCTTATCATCGATTTGTACTGTTTTCTTCGCTGCAAGCCGTTAAGCCGTCAGAAGATAGCATCAGTTCAAGGCCCAACCTCGGCAGCTTCAATGCTGCTAGCTGGATATCTCTTCCCTTTTCATATCGTTCCTATGCCGACTGCCCTGATAGCTTGCGGCGTGATTGTGCTAGTCGGCATTGTTTTCGTCGTGATGAGCCGCGAAAACTGGAGGTGGCAAAACATCACGTTGGTGACACTGTTCCTGCTGCTTGGCACGCTTTTTTTCTTTCTCGCGGCGAAAAACTTGCGAATTCAGCAAGGCTGGCGAAGCGAGATTGCGAAATTCGAGTTGGAAGTCAATCAGGAAGAAAAGAAGATCGAGCAACTTCGCGAAGGGAAATACGACGCTGCCGAACATCAGTGGATCGAACCAAGTCTTGCCGAATGGCGACGCCGAGTTGAAACGGCCATGCAGGGCCGGGGGCGGATTTGGTTTCAGGCGCAAGACGTTAATGTCGGCGCCGATGGCACGCTTCAGGTCAAGGTCGAGCCCGCCGCACACGGAATTCTCGAAAAGACAATCTTGTTCGTCTTCGATGCATTACCTGCCGACAAAGGCGGTCAGTTTGTCGGTGAATTCGAGGTCGCGAAAGTGAATGGTCAGGATCTGGCTCTCGCGCCCGTGTTGCCTCTCTTGCCCAACGACTCGAAACGCTTGGCTCAGCGAAAGAATCGTTCACTGTGGCTCTACGAGATCATGCCGACCGACAGCTACGATTTGTATGCGGAGTTGGCCCCAGCGCAGCGAATGGCCCTGTTTTCGGCGGATGTCCCCAACGACGTCAAACAACAATTTGCCAAAGACGGTGCTGCGCCAGATGGCAGTGAAACCGACGCGTCACATGTTTGGCGGAGGGTGAAAGCGCTGAAGAGCTTTGAAGTGTCCATTGGCGCAGGCGAGAAAGCCGAATCCGTGACCGTGCCGGAAGGGGCCGAGTTGATTCTCGACCCCAAGTCAGCCGAAGAACGGATTGCCGCCGGAGATGTAGCGCCGGTCGAAGGGAATGACAAGGTTTATCGTCGCTCGCTCCGCGACTATCTGCGACAGTATCGCGACTTGAACTTGAGCATCGGCGCGCAGTTAAGAAAGATCGGGGAGACGAGTGGCGAATTGGCGATCGTTCAAGAGGCGAAGAAAAAGGTTGATGCCGACTTGGCGTTCCGCAGTCAGGAGAAAAAGCTGCTTACCAGCGATAAGGCCCGGTTTGTGGCGGAAAGCGAACGTGTGAAGGCTCACGTCAAAGCACTCGAAGAGGAACTCCAAGCGATCGGCGTGAAATTGCGAGATGTTTACGAGGACAACCTTAGGCTGGAAAAAGAACTCACTCGGATCAGCTACGCGCTGGCAAGCAAATTGCGCGGCGACACGGCCGCCGCCGGCAGCAAATAGCAGCGCCGATCTACTTCGTCAGATACAACTTCTTGGCGCTGGTTACCCGCAGGCGATACATCTGGTCGCCGTGTTCGATCCAAACTTCGCGGCGGCCGTTCATGAGTTCGTTCGACGAATAGATGATGGGCGGTAGAGGCGTTTTTGTTGAGCCGCAGGGCGAAGCGGCACACTTTGAGCTTTCGACCGGTGATCGAACGAATTCGGCGGGAATCATCGGTGGATCTCGCGAGGAGGGTGCAAAAAACACTGTGTTCCAGTGCAATCGTCGTGCCAATCGAATTCGTCGATTCATCCGAGAAATTCCGCGGTAGATGCAATGGCATCCGCCCGGTGGTGGCGATTTGCGCGTCGGTGCTGGCGAAGAAATCGCCACGCCTTCAGACTGCGACCGAGTTCATCTCAAGAGAGGAGAACGAGGGCCAACAATTCATACGCGGTCGCGCGCTTTCAAGACGTGTTGGATCATCGAATCCATGCGACTTTCGTCGGAAAATGGCGAGAGAACGTAGCTCTTCATCGCCGCGATCGGCTCGCCGAAGTCACTTTGGCGGTAGCACTCGGTCAGCGAAATTGCCACGCCTTGGCCACGAAGGGCTTCGTCGTGGACCAAATGGTAGATGCGGCGGTTGTAATCGTTGTGCGCGAGCAACTGCTGGCGATAATTGGCGTCGTGGCGCTCTCGGTCTTTCACCTCAAAGGTGTCGATGCCGTCGGGATAGACGCGAAAGAGTGTGACCGGGCCGTGGTTCTCGCCGTTGAGCACCGACAAATTCGGATGCGATTCGATCTGCTCGCGCAGCACTTCGGCCATTTCGACGGCATGGCCGAGCAACACACGCAGGCCCTCCTTGCCGAGCAGCAGCAGACTGGCCAGTGCGGCCAGTGGCCCAGTTCCGGATCGCGATGTTTCGAGCGTGAACATGCCGGGATGATGTTCGCCCGTCTGATACAAGTACGGCATTGTTTCGCGAGGCCGTGCGATCTTCTGCAAATCCGAGCCGCGCCGAAACAGCACCAGCGACGAAATATAGGGTGCGAATCCCGTCTTGTGAAAATCGATTCCCAGGGAATCGGCCAGGTGCAAATGACGAATGCGATGGGTCGCGGCGGCAAGCGCCCGCACCGTCCGCCCGCGGAACCCCAGTGGATTGCGGTGGAAATCGTAATCGTTGAATACGCTCCAAGCCCAGCCGATCACTGCGTCGGCATGAATGTGGGGGGTATAGCCTAAGTCGAACTCCTGGACGAGCCGGTCGCGCAAAGCGTGGATGGCATGCAAATCGTCGATGCCAAAGGCGTCGGTCGTACCCATCGTGGCCACGATGGCCGCCAAACGGCGGCCGGACTTGATCGCTTCGCGGGCCGCCGTCTCCAAGGCATCGACCTTCACCGAGTTGTCGACATGTGAATCGACGGCGACGATTTGATCTTGCCCGATGCCGAGCCAGGCGGCCACGGTGCGGCAGCCGTAATGGCTGCAATCGGAAGTCAGCACAACGACGTCTTCGCGCAGTCCGCGGCGAGAACTTCCCGGCACGGCTTTTTCCAACCCCACCTTCAAACCGTAAAGCAGTCCGCCCGTGCCGCCGAAGGTAAATACGCCATCGGCAAGCTTCGTTTCGTAACCGATCAGTTCACTCACCATCGCCGCCACGCGCACTTCCGCTTCGGAAATAAGATGGCCGCTTTCGTCGCTGCACAAGTTCGGATTGTAGACGACCGGCAACAGCGTTCCGATGATGCTGGCAATCGACGGCTGCGGCACGACGTTAACTTGGCTTCGCGGATGGCCCCAAATAAACATCCCATGCAGATAGCGCACAAGTTCGGGAAGCACATTTTCCAGCGTGCGAACGCTCGATTCGATTTTCGCCGTGCGGGCCCGCGAATAATCTGGCTCCGTGGGTCTACCGAGAATTGGCGCTTGCGACTTGAGCGCATCGACTTGATCGAGCGCCCGCAAGATGGAAAACACCACGTAAGAATCGTGAACCGGATCTGAAACCGGCTGCGGAAATTGCTGCCTCAACTGCTGGAGTAAGGATTGATGCGGCGCCAGGTCGAGAGGTTCGGTCATTGCGTCGAATTGAACCGCGGAGCCGCAGAGAAGCGGAGAAGGATATCAATCACCAATCGAAAGTATTCGTGCAGTGAAATACTCGTGACGTCAAAGGAGCATACGCCATCCAAGGCACGTACCAAACAGTCGAACGATTCGGGTTTGCGGATCAACATTTCTGACGATTAGAACGACCTACCGATTTCGCCGACCGCCACGCCGCCCACGCCCACCGTGGCCGCCATGCCCACCAGGTCCGCCGGAGCGAGGATTGCGGGCTCGCTCCTGCATGTTGGCTTCGATCATGATGCCGATAGCTTCTTTCCAGGTCATGATGTCGCGCACCGACCCCTTGCCACCACTGCGAGGAACGTCGTCCGCATTGTGGTGAAGGTCGACGTCCTGTTCCGCCGCATCATCCATCGCGAATTCTTCACCCGCGCCGTCGTCCAGTCGTTCGATTTCATCGATGTCGTCCGGCTCGTCGCCAAACGCGACGGAGTCTGGCTCATTGAGGCGGCCAGTAGCGGTCGGTGACTTTCGCTTGGAGGGTTCGCCGGCGCGACCTCGTTCGGCTCGATCTCCGCCACGGCCACGACGACGTCCGCGGCGACTGCGACGCTTGCGATTCGGTGCATCAATGTCGAGAGGTTCTTGACCTCTTTCACCCGTCATGTCGAAATTCGTGGGGGACACTTCATCATCGGCAATCAATTCGCGCTCTTCGTCGTGAGCCGGTCCTTCGTCGCGATAAGCTTCGTCCGGCGGACGGCGATCGCCTCGCTCACGGAATTGCCGATCGCGATTCTCTCTTCGGCCACTATCGTCGCCGCGCCCGCTGCGGCCCTCGCTGCGGCCTCGGCTTCGGCCGCCTCGACGATTCCGACCACTCCGCGGAGCATCCTCGCGACTTGAGCCGCGGTCGCCACGCCGGCTCTGGCGCGATTCGAGTTGGGAATCGGATTCGCCGAGTGGCAGGTCGCCTTCGTCTCCCCAACGGCCATGAACATCTTCGGCATCCCACGGCTGACGCTCTTCGAACTTGTCTGCTTCGAGCGGCTTCGGCTCCGGCGATCGTGTCTGTGTCGGCCAGCCGAGCAACTCCGCAACCGGATCTTTCCGTTCGATCGGCTTTTCCGGTTCCGGCGGAACTTCGATGCCCAAATCGCTCGCTAACGCCGACCAATCAGAAGTCGCCTTCTTTGGCTCGGGGCCGCTCGAAGGCGCGTGCGAAGCTGGAACAATCGACGGCAACGGTGGAGGAGGCGGAGGTGCAGTGTTTGGATCGACGCCCAGATCGGAGGCGAGTGATTTCCAAGGATCGAATGATTCGTCGCTCATGTCAGAATTAATAGAAACGTTTCGGAATTTGCTCATGAATTCCGCTGGAATGGGAATTCATTCATTAGGTTGCCGGAATATTGGCGAATTCAGCTACGAAGCAATTTCGTTTAGTATAGATGGACTTGGCTATACTGGGAAGTCGGATCAATTCCCAGGTTTACCGCGAGCGTCCGCGATTTCCTGCGAGATACTCGCCGCCTTTGGACCCGTCGCCAGCATCGAAGTACCAATTATGGACCATTCCATGCCAATCGACAAATCTGTTTCGAGCGCCGAATTGCCCTATGTCGAGGATGTGGAAGTGCGGGGGCATATTATCGACAGTCTGATCCTCCCCAAAGTGCTCGACGTAATCACGGCTTGCGGCGGAGCGTTCCGCATCAAGAAGATCAACATTGGCCACGGGCGAATCGACCCCAGTTTTGCCCTCCTCGAGGTGCAAGCCGGCACGCAGTCGCGGTTAGATGAAATTTTAGCACAAATTGCCGACCACGGCGCTGAACCGACCACCATGCACGATGCTCGACTGGTGGATGCGGACATCGACGGAGCATTTCCCGAAGATTTTTATAGCACGACAAACCAGCGAACCGAAGTGCGCCTTGGCGGACATTGGGCCGCAGTGGGCGATCAGGAAATGGACTGTGGCATCGTCGTGGATGCTGAGGCTGGCAAGGCTCGCTGCATTGCGATGACCGATGTCCGCCGCGGCATGAAAATTGTCGTTGGCCATATGGGCGTCCGCGTCTTTCCCGAGCAGAAGAAGATGGAGCGACAGGCGTTCGAGTTCATGAACAGCGCCGTTTCGACCGAAAAGCCCAAGGGCGTCGCAATCCGCCAAATCGCACAGGAGATGTTTCGCACCAAACAAACCGGCGGCAAATCGCTCCTCGTCGGCGGCCCTGCGATCATCCACACCGGCAGCGGGCCATACGTGTGCGAACTCATCCGCCGCGGCTATATTCATCGTTTGTTCGCCGGCAATGCGCTGGCGACGCACGACATCGAACAGGCGTTGTTTTCGACCAGCCTTGGCGTCCATCTCGAGCGCGGAGATTTGGCCGAAGCCGGGCACGAGCATCATTTGCGCGCGATCAATCGCATCCGTCGCGCCGGTGGAATTCGTCAAGCCGTCGATCAAGGAGTACTCAAGAGCGGCATCATGTACGAGTGCGTCAAGCACAATATCGATTTCCTGCTTGCCGGCAGCATTCGCGACGACGGCCCGTTGCCCGACGTCATCACCGATGCGATGGAAGCTCAGCGACAAATGCGCGCGAAAATTCGCGACATCGATTTTTGCCTGATGATCGCCACGACGCTGCACTCCGTGGCCGTCGGCAACTTGCTGCCCGCGTGGGTCAAGGTTGTCTGCGTCGATATCAATCCTTCGACGGTGATCAAACTCAACGACCGCGGCTCGTTTCAAACGGTGGGACTGGTGACCGACGTCGAGCCGTTTTTACGGGCGCTGGTGGAGGAAGTGCGGATGCTTGAGAAAGCGTCCTAACCTATCATGCATACTCCGTCGCGGAGCTTTTCAGGAGTCAGCGCGGCGACTCGCCGATGTGGACTAGGCCACAACGTACGCCGAAAATGGATCAAAGAACATTTTGATCGAGATGTGGTATGATCGCGGAATTACAGGCAAAACCGACGATTCCCACCGAGGAACAAAAGCGGCAGTTTGGCGAAATGCTGCGATCTTGGATCGAATGCGTCGAAGTAGCCGGCGAAGATCAGCAAGGGACTCTGGAATTTTTCAATAACGCGTTGGACGAGAACTGCCGCACTTCACGAAAGATGTTTTCATGAGTCAAGCTGTGCTGCTTGCTCCCATCGACTTGGGCTTGTTTCGCAATCGGAGCCGAAATGCCGAGGATGAGAGTTGCTTGAAATGGCCCGATCTGTTTGCCTCAACCGAGAACCTCGTTCGCGTCTCGGCGGCACGAGCGAAGGTCGCGGAGTTTGGGTATGATTTGCACGCCGTGATCGTCACGACCAACATTGACCGTTTCACGCGTTATGTCGATGCTCACTGGTGGCACGATATTCCGCCCGACTAGAAGCAATTGCAGCTCTCATGCCTTTCACTGCTCCCACTATTCTCATGTGCCCGCCCGATTACTACGGGATTGAATACGAAATCAATCCTTGGATGAGCCGGCAGCGGCAGAGCGATCCGGCCAAGGCGCGCCAGCAATGGGCGGCCTTGAAGCAACTGCTCGAAACTGCCGGGGCGGCGATCGAACTCTTGCCGCCGCAGCCGGGTCTGCCCGACTTGGTGTTTACCGCCAATGCCGCGTTGATCTACCGAAACATTGCCGTGATGGCTCGGTTTCGCCATCCTGAACGGCAAGGCGAAGTGGCGTTCGACGAAGCCTGGCTGCGGATAG
This sequence comes from Pirellulales bacterium, assembly GCA_020851115.1. Taxonomy (GTDB): domain Bacteria; phylum Planctomycetota; class Planctomycetia; order Pirellulales; family JADZDJ01; genus JADZDJ01. Next base: position 25,898 of record JADZDJ010000162.1, on the reverse strand, counting down.
CCGGGTATGAAATCCACCACGTCCCCGACGACTTGCATTTTGAAGGTGCCGGCGATGCGTTGTTCTGTGGCGACACGCTATTTGCGGGCTATCGCTTTCGGAGTCACGCCCGCGGACATCAACAAATCGGCGAGTTGCTAGGCTGCCGCGTGATTCCGGTCGAATTGGTCGATCCGTACTATTACCACTTGGATACGTGCTTTTGCCCGCTAGCGCCGGGCGAAGCCGTTTATTTTCCGCCGGCGTTCGACGACTATGGCCGGGCGGCACTCGAAGCGCATATTCCCCAGCTTATCGAAATCGATCCCGTCGAAGCGTCCAGCTTCGCTGGCAATGCCGTGGTCGTCGGCCGCGATGTCGTGACGAACACCGGCTGTCCGAAGCTTCACCAGGCGCTCCGCCAACGCGGCTTCACGCCGCACGAAACCCCGCTGGATGAATTCGTCAAAGCCGGCGGTAGCGCGAAGTGCCTGACGCTGCGGCTGGATGGTGAAGCAGCCGCGGGCTGGCGAGAGTGATTTTCTTGGGAGACAATGATTCGATCGAGCATCGATCAACCAACCGCGCGATGAACGCACCGCGCGCGTTGCCTTCTCTCGGTGCAGCGCGATGAATAACTGGAGGCTGGCTGCTTTGCGTCGTCGTCGTTCCGCGGACGCCGCCGATCAATCTTTAGCCGACCATCAAGGAGCCGAAGGCCAAGCTTGTGCAGCTACTTGCCGCCTTTCAATCGTTTGATCGTCATCGCCGTCTCTTTCGTGAAGCACTGGGCTCCGTTTTTTTCGATAAACTTGCGCAAGTTCTCTGGCGTATCATCGAGCGTGACTTCTTTGAACAAATCTTGTTTCACCGTTCCTTTCAGTTCATTGTTTTCCACGGCCTTCGCGAAAAACTCAGTCTCGAAGCCCCAGAAATTCAGCGTGTTGCCGTCGGCCAATTCGTACTTGGCAATGGTGTACTTCATCACTCCTTGGCCATCCTTGTTGCCGACGCTGACAAAATGATCATTGCCGATCTTGGTAATCAACAAGTCGGCCGATTCCTGCTTGCCCTTTTCGATGGCGGAGGCTCGCAAAACCTTCGCGGCATCTTGCTTGCGTTCCACGACGATCGTGTGCTTCTCCATCGTTTCTTTGTCTTCAAATTCCCAAGTGCCAAGCAGCCGCTCATCGGGCGTCGATGCCTTTTCGTCGGACAGGGGCTTGAGGCTGGAAACACAGCCGGTACATGCACACGCGGCGATCATCAATCCGACCGCGACAAGCCGAGGCGGGAAGGTCGGCATGGGATTGCTCCAATTGGGTATCTCTTTCGCTGGATGAAGTAACTCGACCTGCGATAGCCCGGAACTTTCGGACAGCGGCAGCGTAGCATGGGCCAGGGGCCACGCAAGCCGGCCATCGACCTCCGAAATTATCCTCTCGTGTGCCATATTGCAATGCCACGCGGCAACCGGGCAAGCAGCCGCTGCGTTCTTTCGTGTTTTCGTGATCCGATCCCCGCTCGGCAACCCCCATCCCATTTTTTAATCTCGAACCTCCTGGCAGGTACCTATACATGCGATAACATGCACGGACAACAACAATCGTTGGCGCGGTCCGCCGTGCCGATCAGGTACGCCATTGACCATTAATATCCGCGGTTTGGATCGTAGGTGCGGCTTGTCGGATCGGTGTTCCGCGACGGACCAAAGCGGTGCGGAAGGTGCGGCAACTGCGGGCGAGACGACGTTTGCCAGCGCGGCAGGCCGCCGCTCATTAAACCACCTGGAGAGGATTGTCGATCGGCGCCGGCAGCAGTTCCTCGACCAGCGCCGGAGGGCTGGCCCAGCGGTCCGAATGCCCGCAGCGCGCCGAATCGTTGGGGAGATGCGCCGTAGCCGATCGAGCCGATGGGGTCTTTCGCCTTTCGCGGATCGATGTTTCCGTCTTGATCGACCGCTCCCGGCCGCTCGCGAACGCTGCCGCGGCTAAGCGTTTGTCCGTGTTGCAGCAGGCTGTCGTAATTCGAGCGTGGGCTTCGGCCCGGTTGAGCACCACCTAATTCGGGCCCGGGCGGGTTCTGGTCTTGATTGCGCCGTCGATTAGCCTCGTTTTGAGACGTTGCAAAGCTTCGCCGAGACTCCGCCCGCTGGCCTTCGTCTGGGGCATTTGGGCCACTCGTCGAATCGAGTGCTGGGCCTCGATGGCTCGATTGCGTGAGGCCTTGCTCTCTCGGAGTGGAGGTGCCCAATCGCGGATCGTCTGACGCGGCATCGCGGCGAGGTGCATTGGCATCCGAATTTTCGCGCGGAGCGCCGCGGACTACATCGCGCACACGTTCGGCCCACGGATCTTTTTTAGTCTCGCGAGCTTCTCGCTGTGTTTTGAGTTGTTCGTCGACGCTCCGAGTGACACTGGATAAATCGGGTGAATTCGTGGAGAGATCGACATTCGATCGCGGCGGATTGGTCTCGTTCGGCCTGTCCGGCTGCCGCTTTGTGTGCTGACCGTTGCGGTCGTCGCGATTCGATCCCGATATAGCACCCCCTGAGCGGGACAGTCCGATCGCATTGTCGCCCGGAGCGGCGGAAGTCGGCGGCGACCTATTGGGAGGCCGATCGGACGGATTCTTGGGGCCACTCGTTGCTTTTCGTGGAATGACATTGTTTTCTGTCGACCGGCGATTGGCAGTATCAGACTGGGTGAGCGCAGGACGATTCGTTATCTCGCGATTGGCTGACTTGTTCGATTCAGGTGCGCGATTGATCGGCTCCTTACCCGCGCTGGCAGGGTCCACTTGCTTCTTTTCGATTCCAGCGGTAATTTCGTTGCGCCCAGGGCCATCGGTGCGATGTTCTTCGCCGCGGGGCTTTTTCGCATCTGTCGCCGATTGATTGATTGCCGCCCGGCCGCGGTCCAAGTCCTAGGCGTTCGAGCCGCCTACTTTAAGCCGAAGTTCATCGTCCCGTCGTGGCCCTGTTGCGGGCGTCGGGCGATCGTGCGAACCTACCTTCCTGGCCGCGTCGGTTGAATGGCCCAATTTGTCGCCGGCCAATTTGTTGCGATCGAGCGCCGGCGAATCGATTTTGGCCAGCGCTGGCAGCCTCATATTCCTGTCAGGTGACTTCGCGACCGCCCCAGCATTGCTAGCGCGATGACGATCCGCGTTGCGATCGGTTTGCGATAAATCGAACTTCTTTTCCACTTCCTTCCGATGTTTGGCAAAATCTCTTAGCTCCGCTGCTTGTTTGATAAACTTGCCGCGGTCGGCAAGATTGACGGTGCGTGCTTTCACATCGCCAGTGCCGCCATCGCGCTTCACGTCGCTCAGAGCCTTCGCTATCGCTTCGTGGCTGCCTTGGTTTGCACGACCTGCTCGCCGAGTGTCGTTGTGGGCGGCGACAAACGTGTGTGGCGGTCGCAGATGCTCGTCGTGGCGCAATTGGTCATAGCGGCGCTGCGCATGAACCAGCCAATCGCGGTCGTGATGCCGGTTGTGGCAGTTATAGTAGGTAAAAAAAGGATCGTAGCAGGGTCTGCCGCCGATGCCGACAGCGACCGAAAACCATGGGCGAAACCCAACATTCGAGTATTGCACGCCGAAATAATCGCCAAAGTAGTAATTACAAAATGATGGGCGGCAAAATAGGTTGGCGGAGAAGAATCCGGAATCAATCACGACTGCCGGGCGAAAGACGAACGCTGGCTGATAATAAATCGGCTGAGTGAAATAGACGGGCGCAAACAGAAAACCGCGAGAAACCGGCAAGAAGTCCCAATAGCCTGGAACGAAAATGTACCCGCCAAGACTCCATTGATAGTGAGCTGGCACCCACACCCAATTGGGTTGCGCCGCCGACCAATATCCTGGTCGCCAGACATAACGAATGTCTTGATAGATCCAACAACCGGGTATCCAAAAGTGATCGTCGGAAGGCGAAGGACTGGAAGGGCCAGATTCCAACGACGCTGGCGGCGCTGTATCCAAATACGTCACAGCATCCTGTTTTGCCGACGTCCAAAATCCCGGCGTCCATTGGTAGCCATCGGACACTTCGTTCCAGCAACCTGGAACCCATGTCTGGTTCGGCGGGGCGTTCCGATAGAGGCCGCTGACCCAAATAAAATCGTTGCGCTCGTCGTCCCATGACCAATAGCCGGGGATCCAGACAACATGGTCGCCATCGGGTTGCTCGTCGGGCGGAACTTCTTCAATCGAATCAGGAGGCTTACGCTTGATTGTCGGAGTCGCTTGAGGGTCGAGCGGCGTTGGACTGGCAAATGCCTCGTGAACTGGGCCGCGGGTTAGTACTTCGGCGCCCCTCAAGTTGGCACCGCCATCGGCGCGCGCTGGCTCGGTCGGATCGTCTAGCGACGAATCGGCAGGGACTGGAGTTGGCGGCACATTCCCAATTTGGGCAAGACCGGCCTCCGGCAATCCGAAGAAGCCAATCAACGAAACCACGGTTGTGACTGCCGCTGCTGCCAACGGAATTGATGTCCGCATGGCTGATACTCCTGTGCGAAAGAGGGAGTCGTCAATCTGACGACAAGAAGTTGCGTGCCGGACACCAGAACTAACCGTATTCGACACCTCTGGCGAACTTCTGCATCCCATATGCCGAAAACGAATTTCGACCATTCAAGCAGGGATTTACGATTCCTCTATTATACGAGTTTTCATCGAGTTTCGCGAATTGTTTCGCCTTCTCATTGACGCCGAAGTAGGTATTTTTTGCGATGTGGGGAAAATTCATCGTGGAATGCGCCCACAATTCCGCCAAATTGTTTCGTTTTGTCAACGCAACGTATTTCTTTGCCATTGCAAGTATTCGCCCCAACTTCGGAGATTCCTCGTGCGGACAGCCATGCTGCTCATCTGCTCAAATGCGTTTATGACGGCCGCGTGGTATGGCCACTTGAGGTACAAATCAACTCCTCTCTTGGTCGCAATACTGGTGAGTTGGTTGACTGCCTTGCCGGAATATATGCTGCAGGTTCCTGCTAATCGCTTGGGGCATAGCGATACCATCGAACAAGCTGCGGGCGGGAGCATGCCTTCCGCAGGGCCAGCGCGTACTTTTAGATATGACTGGAGAATATGCGGTATTCCAAACTTTCCCAGGTCTCAATTGCAATGAATGACAATACCGTGTATGGCAAACCCGGAAATGTACATCGCACATACCAAATTGCCGTCCTTTCGCAATTGAAGTTGCGTGGATTGGGTAACTGCCTATTTCCTCTAAAGTTAGCGCTGGCCCTGATGCCTTCCGCTACCGTGAGCCGCTGGTGGAAGTGCCGGTTCAGTGCGCCGCAACTGAAGATCCTTCAAGAGATTATTACGATCGCGGTATTCGTAGCGTTCAATTTTCTTTGGCTTCGAGAGAAAATACGGCCGACCGGCTGGGCCGCCTTTGCGCTGATTGTGCAGGCAGTCGTGGTCATGATGGCCCCGCGAGCAATCGCACGCTCGGAGTCCCAGGGAGTGGTTGAAGAACGTCTTACCGAAAAGTAATGAATCGAGCGGCGGAGGCCGCCAGCTATCGGCGAGGAATCCATCCATCCGCCCAGCCGTTCATTCCGTAGGATTAGGATCCCGGCGACGATTGTTGTTGTAACTTGCAGCACCGCGCCGTAGAATTTCAGCGGCTGTAACCCACTTGCCTCATTATTTCCTATGAACGTCTTGGTAGTTGAAGACGACGCGGTCGTTGGTAAGTCGCTGCAAAAAGGCCTCGTGGAAGCCAAGCACGATTGCACTTGGGTGAAAGACGGCATTCGGGGCTTGCACGAGGCGTTGACGCAGCGATATGACGCAATTGTGCTGGATTTGATGTTGCCCGGCAAATCGGGTTTGGAGCTGCTGACGGAACTTCGCGGCCAGGGCCTGAGAGTCCCAGTTGTCGTGCTAACGGCGCTTGGCTCGATTGAAAACCGAGTCGATGGTCTCAATTGCGGGGCCGATGATTATCTCGTCAAGCCCTTTGCGTTCGCCGAGCTACTGGCCAGGTTGGAAGCTGTGCGCCGACGATCGAGCGACCGGCCGCCGGCAGTATTGAAGGTAGGTGATTTGACGCTTGATTTGAGCACTCGGCGAGTCCAGCACGGGGTGCGGGATATCGATTTGACCCCCACCGAGTACAGTCTGCTCGAACTGTTGATGCGATATGCAGGGCAGGTTGTCACGCGCAAGATGCTGTGCGAACATCTTTGGGATTTCGATTGGGAAGGCACCACCAACGTCATTGAGGTGCATGTGAACCGGCTGCGCAGTAAACTCGACAAAGGTCAAAAGGAATCGACACTCCAAACGGTTCGCGGCCGCGGCTATGCGATTCGAGCAGTTTAAGCACATCTACCGCTCGCTGCGGTTCCGCCTCACGCTCTGGAATTCGGCGGTCGTTCTGTTGACCGCCATTGCCTCGCTGGTTGCCCTGCGCGAAGGATTGCGAGTGACCCTGCTAAGCGAGACCGACCAGCAACTGCGCGGCGACGCCCAGGAAATTAAACTTACGATTGAACGGCTCGACCTTTCCCAGAAACAGATTATTGGTGAACTGGAGCGAAAGGCCGAGGGGCACAAAGCTCAAAACATGTTTGTTCGCCTGATTGGCCCGAACGAAGAAAATGCCTGGACAACCGATGGTGCTCCCAATTTGGAATTACCCTCAGTGGCCTCATCGGGGGCGGCGCGGATGATGACAATCGACAATTATCGACTGGCAAGCGAAAGCGTCCATTTACCGAGTGGTTCAGAATACCGAGTTTGGATCGGCAAGTCGTTGGATTTTATCGAGCAAGACGTTTCTCGACTGACGGGAATCATTGTGCTGGTCGGCGGATTTATCCTAGTGTTGTCACCATTGGGAGGATACTGGCTGGCCGGGCGTGCCACGCGACCGCTAGCGGACATGCACCGTACTGCCGCAGCATTGCGTCCCGATCGGATGAACGAGCGCCTTCCCATTCGCGGCAGCGGCGACGAACTCGACAGGCTCTCGGACACCATCAACGGACTGCTCGACCGCATTGCCGCGTACATCGACCGGCATCGCCAATTCCTCGCTAACGCCGCTCACGAATTGCGCTCGCCGTTGGCGGCGGTGCAAAGCTCGGTGGAGGTGGCACTTACCGCCGGCCGGACGCCGCGCGAATATCACGACCTGTTGGGTGAGATCGCCGAAGAATGTGGGGCCTTGCGAGTGCTTGTGAATCAATTGCTGACTCTCGCCGAAGTTGAAATGGCCGGTACCCAGTCGCCGATCGAGGCCGTGGACTTGGGCCAAGTCGTCGTCCGATCGGTCGAAATGTTCCGTGGTGCCGCGGAAGAGCGCGGAATCGATCTTTGCATCGACCGGCTCGATCGCACCCTAGTTTTTGGCAATGCCCTACGACTGCGACAGGTTGTCAACAACCTGATCGACAATGCCCTAAAGTTCAATCATTCCGGTGGTTGGGTTAAGGTTGAAGTAACAAGCGAGCCGGATAGTCCGATGGCCACGCTGCGAGTTAGCGATAGCGGCCCCGGTATTTCGGCGGAGGATCTCTCACACATTTTCGACCGATTTTACCGCGGCGACAAAGCTCGGCAGCGCGACAATCCCTTGCACGGCAGTGGTTTAGGTTTGAGCATTTGTCACGCGATCGTGACTCTATACGGCGGCACCATTCGCGCTGGCGGTTCGCCCGGAGAAGGCGCGACTTTTATCGTGCAATTGCGCCGGGCCGTGGTCGAAAGCGACGGGCGAGCGCCCACCTGGAACGCCGGCGGAGGAGAAGCAGAAGCTTCGCAAAGTGCCGCCCATTGATCTCGAACTTTGCTGGCTTGCTTGCCGACTTCCCGCAGGCCGCACAATTCGCCCCACGCTTGAATATCGCGCTTACGGCACATAATCGCCACGTTCGTTAGTTTGCCACATCCAAGCAAATTTCTCTTGGTCGCCGAAAGTGCTAGCCGATGTAACTGGTGTGTTGCGGAAAACCGCGATGGAATCCGCGGCCGGGCACGGCAAAGGAGGGTTCAGGGTACGGGATTCAGTCAGTGCAATTGGGTTCTCTCCTGAACTCTATACCCTGACCCCTTAATGGACAGGAGGTCCACATGAAGCTCGAAACGACACGATTCGGCGACGTTGAGATGGAGCCAGATGACCTGATTCACTTTCCCACCGGCCTGCTGGGATTGGAACATGCTCGTCACTGGGTTCTCTTGGCCGACACAGAAAACGAAGCGCTCGGTTGGTTGCAAAGCACCGCACAGCCAGAATTGGCACTAGCCGTGGTCAGTCCGAGGCGCTTTGTGCCCGATTACCAAGTGCGAGTGTCGCGTGGCGAGCTATTGCCGCTGGAGTTGAACGAGGTGAAGGAAGCGCAGGTGTTGGCGGTCGTTGGCAAGAACGACCGTGGCATTACATTGAATTTGAAGGCCCCGCTGGTGATCAACCTCAAGCGCCGCGTCGGTCGCCAGGTAATTACCAACGGAGATTTGCCGCTGCAATTTCCACTCACACCCGAGCCGATGGCGCTGCGGAAGAGTGCTTAGTAGAATTCCGGGATTAGGTTGCGAACAAGAACTATCCATCAAAGTTCTGAAGCCTGAACCCTAAGGTCGTTTATTTACAAATCGTCGCCGGCGAAAACATAAACACTGGCCGATGCACCCATCATCGGCCTCGAACTGCAAGGAAGGAGTCCTCGATGCTGGTCTTGTCGAGACAACGCGACGAAAGCATCATGATCGGCGACAATATTGTTGTCACCATCGTTGATATTCGCGGCGACAAAGTTCGCTTGGGCATCAACGCCCCGACGGAAATTCCCGTTCACCGCCAGGAGGTCTACGACGCCATTCAGCGCGAAAACGTCCGCGCCTCAAGGCTCGACCCCAAAGACGCCCAGGCCGTCGGTCGCGGCTTCGGCAAAGAAGCGCCACGATCTCACAATGGACCAAGATCGTAGGCGAACGCGAAGGGGGGGAAGAAAGAAAGGGACACCGCCTCCCCTCTCCCTTTCTCCCCCTCGCCCATTCAATACTTCTTCTGTTGTACGCGCAACCGCTTTGCGCTAACGCTCCAGCGGCGTATCATGGGCGTGTCCAATCACGTATCCTCGCACCGGAGCAACTCCTTTGATCGCCACCGCCGCTAAACAGGTCATTCGCGTCGGCCACAGTCCAGATCCGGACGACGCATTTATGTTCCACGCACTGGCGAACGACAAGATTGACACCGGTCGGTTCAAATTTCGTCACGAATTGGTCGATATCGAAACTCTCAACCGTCGCGCTTTCGCGGGCGAATTGGAACTGACCGCGGTCAGCATTCACGCATACGCCCACTTGACCGACAAGTATGTTCTTTGTCCGTGTGGCGCGAGCATGGGAGATTGTTACGGTCCGATGGTTGTGGCGACTTCGCAATTCACGGTCGAGCAGCTTCGGCCGCTGACGATCGCCGTTCCTGGTACGCTGACCACAGCCTTTCTCGCCCTGCGATTGTGCCTGGGGAACGATTTTCGATACGTCGTTGTGCCGTTCGACCGGATCATCGATGCGGCCGTCGAGGGGCAATATGAAGGGAAGCCGATCGATGCCGGCTTGATTATTCACGAAGGGCAACTCACCTACGGCGATCGAAATTTGAAGCTGGCGGTCGATTTGGGCCAATGGTGGTTTGAAACCACCAGTTTGCCGTTGCCCTTGGGTGGAAACGTTCTGCGACGCGATCTCGGCCGCGATACGATCCGCGAAGTCAATCGGCTGTTGAAGGAGAGTATTCGCTATGGTTTGCAGCATCGTCAGGAAGCTCTCGATTATGCGATGAAGTACGGTCGCGATCTCGATCAGGCCAGAGCGGATCGATTTGTTGGGATGTATGTGAACGATTGGACGCTCGACTTTGGTCCGCGCGGACGAGAAGCTGTCTCGCGTCTTCTTGCGGAAGGCTATCGAGCTGGCGTGATTTCCAAGCAAGTTGCTCCGGAATTTGTTGAAAGTTGATGGTGGAGGTGCGCCGTCCGTTGGAATGGACGGCGATCGCCGTTCACCGCCACATTCGTCCACCATGAAAATCGGAATTCACTTGCCGAGTTTACGCACGCCGATGGCCAAAGGAATTCCGTTGGCGGCCAAGCTGGGAGCCGATGCCATCGAAATCGATGCCCGCTGGAGCTTGAAGCCGGCGGAGATGACGCAAACGGCGTTACGGCAATTGCGCAAGATGCTCGATGACCAGCGGCTGCGCGTGTCCGCCGTTTCTTATCGCACGCGACGGGGATATGATTCGCTGGAAGACCTCGATCGCCGCGTTGCCGGAACAAAGGATGCGATGCGAATGGCTCAATCGCTTGGAGCATCCGTGGTCATCAACCATATCGGCCAGATTCCGGAAAAAGCGGAAGGGCCACAGTGGAATTTGTTGCTGCAAGTGCTGACCGACTTGGGGCGCCACGGGCAGCATCTGGGCGCATTGCTAACGGCACAAACCGGCAGTGTCAGCGGCGCTGACCTTGCGCGTTTGGTCGCGGCATTGCCTGACGGCTCGATCGGCGTCGATCTTGATCCCGGCCAACTCGTGATGAATGGATTCAGCCCACTGGAGGCGGTCGAGTCGCTGGCATCGCATCTTTTGCACGTCCATGCTACCGACGGCGTTTTCGATCGCAATCGCGGTCGCGGCCAAGAAGTTCCGCTCGGGCGCGGGTCCGTTGATTTTCCGGCATTGCTGGGGGCGCTTGAAGAACGTGGCTATCGCGGTTATTTCACGATTCAACGCGATCGCGTGGAAGACGCAGAGTACGAAATTGGCGAGGCAGTAAAATACTTGCGTAATTTATGACATTTCCATGGACCTCACCGCGACCGCAGATTTCAGGGGCGGCCGCCGGTGGAAATGTCAAATGATTTGATCGTGGAACTCGACCGGCCGACTTCTGCACAATCGAGGATGAATCGTTGCCGCGTTCGGCCAATGGCTTGCATTTCTGAAGGAGAACATGGTCCACAGGAAATCACATCTGGCATCTCTTTAGCCGGATAAAGTAACTCGACCAGGAAAATTGACACAACTGCTTTACTGCCAACGGTTAAGTGTTGTTGTTGCACCAATGCAAGCAAAAACTGCAAGTGCAAGCAACAGACAACTTTCGGTTCAATGTACTTCATTCGACTAAACAGCTACAGCGACTGAAAAACCATCGCTCAATTGCGGTTGTAATGGGATTGTTTCAGCAACTGGAACGCCAACACTGCAAAGGCGGCTTCACCAGCTTGCTGGCGAGCGATGGCCGCCTCCGGTATCCGACAACCGCAGCAAGCATCCACCGTGGCTTCGCGTTGGTATCCGCCCATCGCACGCACATGTGGTTTTCCAAAAAGATGGGAAAGACTCGTGCCGCAAAACGCCAAGCGGCCCACCGAGAATTCCGCAATGTCGCTGAGCCATAATTCATACCAAAACCACAGAAAAACAGCATTTCATCAGGGCCTGTCCTACGCTCGAGTTGCTGAGTTGCTGCCGCCTTTCACGCTGGCATTGACGCTACCTCGCTAAATTCGCTACTCTTCGCCGCCCGTCGGCGCGGCCGTTTTTCCGAAATCTCCTTCGTTTCGGTGCTGTGCCAGCAAGTGGTTTCGATCCAGCCCGGTTGAAATGCCTGGCTTACCAGGCGAGGTTTTTACGCGTGATTGCTCAACCCGAAATTGCCTTGCTCGTTTCGACGTATCAGCGTCCCGGCCACTTGCGGCGGGCACTACTGAGCATTGCCTTGCAGCGCGACGTCCAGGACAAGATGGAGGTCGTCGTGACCGACGATGGTTCAACCGACGACACCGCCCAGATTGTGCATCAGTTCGCCAGGTCGGTTGACTTTCCGGTGAATTTTACCACCCATCAACACAGCACATTTCAGTTGGCTCGCTGCCGCAACGAAGGCGCAAGCGCGAGCACAGCGCCGTATTTGCTGTTTTTAGACGGCGATTGCATTTTGCCACCGGATCATGTGGCAATTCATCTCCGACGGCGAAGGCGTGGAATCGTGATGGCAGGTGACTGCGCGCGGCTCGATGAATCGACCTCAGACAAGATCGACGAAGCAGCGATTCGTTTGGGGGAATTTGTCAGTGCTGCGCCGCGCGAAGAGTTGCGACGGCTACAAAAACAAGATCGCAAATCCCGACTCTATCAATGGCTGCGTCATCCGACGAAACCCAAACTCATCGGCAACAACGTTGGCATTTGGCGATCGGATTACGTATTGGTCAATGGCTACGACGAAAACTTCGAGGGATGGGGCTGCGAAGACGACGATCTGCGATTGCGCCTGCGAATGGGCGGCGTGCGGATCGAGTCGATCTTGCGCTGGACGTATACCTATCACCTTTGGCATCGGACCGATGCGACTGCGCCGACCAACTGGCGACAAGGGCGAAACGTGACCTATTTGACGCGAAAAGACGTTCCGATGCGATGCGCAAAGGGATTGGTCAAAGAAGAAATGCGGTTCGGTCGCGCCGCGTGATCGAGCAGCGCATTTTCGCGGAGGTCCATCCGCGGTTCAATGAAGACGGTTATTGACGCGAATGCCATTCGATTACATTATCGTCGGTTGCGGCATGTTTGGAGCGGTGTTTGCGCGAGTCGTCGCCGAGAAGGATCGCCGAGTGATGTTGATCGAAAAGCGACCTCATATCGGCGGCAACTGCTATAGCGAAGCGATGGAAGGCATTCACGTGCATCGTTACGGGCCGCACGTCTTTCATACGCATAGCATGCAAGTTTGGCAGTTCGTCAATCGCTTCGCGGAGTTTAACCACTTTCGTTTGCGAACGCCCGTGAACTTCGGCGGCAGGCTGTTTTCGTTTCCCATCAACTTGATGACGTTGCATCAATTGTGGGGTGTCGCTTCACCGGCCGAGGCCGAACGAAAGTTGGCCAGCGTGCGGGTGCCGTGCGAAAATCCTCGCAATTTGGAAGACTGGATTCTCGCTCAAGTCGGGCCGGAAATCTACGAGACTTTTATCCGCGGCTACACGACGAAACAATGGGGCCGCGAGCCGAAGGAGTTGCCGGCTTCGATTATTCGCCGCCTGCCGATCCGCCGCACGTACAACGACCGTTATTTCGACGATCCCTATGAAGGCATACCCGTCGGCGGCTACACGAAGCTGTTCGAAAACATGCTCGATCACGACAACATCCGCGTTGAAACCGGCGTCGATTTCTTCGAGAACCGCCAGTGGGTTCAACAACAAGCCCCGACCCTGGTGTATACCGGAAAAATCGACGAGTTTTTCGATTATCGCTTCGGGCGGCTCGAATACCGCTCGCTGCGATTCGAACACCGCGTGCTGGATGGCGATTTCCAAGGCAGCGCCATCGTCAACTACACGGCCGCAGATGTGCCGCATACGCGAATCACCGAACACAAACATTTCGACTTGCTCGACTCCGCGCGAACGGTCATTACATACGAGTATCCCGACAAGTACGACGAATCGAAAATTCCGTATTACCCGGTGCGCGACCAGCAGAACACCGCTCGGTACGAGCAGTATCGTACACTTGGCGCGGCGACTAAGATCATCTTCGGCGGCCGGTTGGGCACGTATATGTATTACGATATGCACCAGGTCGTTGCGCAAGCGTTGGCGCTGGCCGACAAGGAGCTTGAGCAAGAGCAACGCGCGCAGGCAGCTTAAAGGGGCAAGCGATGACATGTAATCTGGTTATTTCACCCATCGGAGATCACTCCGTTCATCGAACGTGGATCGAAGGCCCCGACACGCCGAATTTCGATCTGTTTTTGCTGTATTACGGCAATGGCTCCGACCCAGTTCAGCCAGGTGCCAAGTTTTATGTCCGCCGCAAAGGATTTAAGTGGGAGCATGTACACTATGTTGCGGAAGAACACTTCGCGTCGCTGCAACACTATGACCGAATCTGGTGCCCCGACGACGACATCGCCTGCGATACGGCAGGGGTCAACCTGCTGTTCGAGTTGTTCGAGCATTACCAACTGAAGCTTGCCCAGCCTGCGATTGCCAAGGGAGATTTTTCGTTCCGCGGTCTCACGCAGCGTCGCGGCAATATCTTGCGATACACGCCCTACGTCGAGGTGATGTGCCCGATCTTTACGCGAGAAGCGTTTTTCCAAGTGAAGCCGACGTTTCTCGAAAACCGATCTGGCTGGGGATTGGATTGGATATGGCCGAAGCATTTTGCGAAGCACGAGATGGCGATCATCGATAAGGTCGGCATCCACCACACCGGCCCCTTGGGCAAAGGCGAGCACTATCAACATCTCGCCGCGCTGGGCATCGATCCGTACCGAGATTTTGATGAAACCGTCGCTCGCCACGGCGGCATCGACTGGAGCTTGCACCGTGCCATGCTCCGCGGAAATTTGCGGATGAAGCGGGTGAAAGACCCGACCGACGGCCGCAGTTGGCTGGAGCGGCTGCGCGATCACATTCAATGGATGCAGCAAAAGCGCTCGGCCGCGTAAGCCTTATCTCAACGCGGCCGGTTTTTCGATCACCGTTGCTTCCAGCGTGATTTCCTTTCCTTGGCGGATGACTTGGAATTCGATTTTTTCGTCTGGCGGCGTACGGGCGATCATCAACGTCAGCTCCCGATGGTCGGCCACCGGTTGACCATTCCACTGGGTAATTACATCGCCCTGGAGCAACTTGGCCGTCGCGGCCGGCGAGTTGGGTGTCACCGATCGAACGATCGCTCCGATCGGCCGATCGAACGGCAGGCCCAATTGTTGAATATCCTTGCGGGTCGGCAAATCTAGTTCGACGCCTAGAAAGGCGCGAATCACTTTGCCATCCTTGCGAATTTTTTCATAGGATTCGTGAACGAGGTTGCTTGGAATTGCGAAGCTGATTCCTTGATATCCGTGGCCCAAGATCGCCGTGTTGATGCCGAGCACTTCACCGTTGATGTCCACCAGTGGCCCGCCGCTATTACCAGGGTTGATGGCGACATCGGTCTGCAGAAACTCCTGATAGACACTTTGCCCTTGGCGGCCTTTTTGGCTGACGATGCCAGAAGTGATGGTCTGATCAAGTCCGAACGGATTGCCAATGGCCCACACCATTTCGCCGATTTCAAGTTGGTTGCTGTCCCCCCAAGCGGCTGCAACAAGCCCAGCGGCATCGATTTTGAGCACCGCCAGGTCAATTTTCGGATCGATTCCGATCAATTCCGCCAGGAATGTCCGGCCGTCGTCGAGTTGCACGTCGATCTCCTCCGAGTCTTCCACAACGTGCAGGTTCGTGATGATGTAACCTGCGTCGTCAATAATGACGCCTGAAGCCTGTCCTTGAGCTTCGTACAACTGCTGGCGTCCGCCGAACATCGAAAAAAAATCGCCGCGACCACTGCCCAGAGAACGCTTGGTGTCGATGTGTACGACGCTCGGTTTGACCTGTCGATAAACCAGCGTGAATGCCTTGCTCAGCGCTTTCAAATTCAATTCGGGCAGCTCCTTTCGCAAGGCCAGGACTTCGCCGCGCGTGCGAGAATATTGAATTCGCTCCATTACCGGAGAGATCAAAGCAAGCACGATCACAACCAAGAGCAACATGAGCAGCAGCGGCAGGCGGTTCGACGGCCGCCGAGTGTGAAGTTCCGAGTTGCCGATTGCGACCGGCTCGGAAAACAGAGGCTCGCTGTCCATGGTATTCACCTGATTGTAGGGCATTGCTGCTTAGCCTCAATATAACCAACAAGCTGCCCCAACGCATCGCTCGTCGTGGCACCAGCGGCCTCCTGATAACCGATACATGGTGCGAAAATCAAAAAATCGTCACACAAAGGCGTTAAATTGGGCATCCAACATGTTTGTGGTAGGGAGTGCTTTTTCAGAATTTACCGCGGTTCCAGCGAGGTCGAGATGGGGCTTCGTTTCCTCCATGTTCTATGTTTGTTTGTGATTTTTTCTGCGTCTTTGGGCCAAAAATGATGAGAAATTTGCCGTGCCTCCAGCCGAACTGACCGAATTTGACGCTGATATCGAACCGCGCGCGTTGCCGGAAGCCGAGCAGCTAATGTCGTTTGCGCCGGAAGCCGCATTGGAAACCATTGACGTTGCGGCAACGACCTCCGAATGCGACCTCAATCTGAGCGAATCCGCCTGTGAGAAGTGCGAAACGCCACGGACCGGTGGTCAGGGCTGGTGCCGGCGCTGCGGCTGGTATCCACGGCTGGCGACGTTTGTCGAACTCGATCCGTGGGATCGCGAAGACTTGCCGCAGCCAGCGCCGAAGTCGAAACTGGATATCTGCAAAACCATGATTCCCCTTTGGGCATGGAAACTGATGGGCGGTGTGGCGGCCGTGCTGATCGCAAGTTTTCTCCTCCGGTTGATGCTGCCGCAACACGGCAATATTCGGTTCGTCTGGACGGTTGGGCAAATGCTGGTTGGAGGATTGATTTTTTGCGGAGCTCATCTGGCTTGCTACATCTTCGCGATCATGCATAACGATCGGTATCATCTGCTCGATATTGTCCTGAAGCCTGTGGCAATTTGGATTACGGTTCTCCGTGAGTTGCCGACCACTTTCTGGCAAACGGCGGTCGGCGCCTGGGGCGTGACGGCGATTCTTGGCGGCTTGCTCATTGGAGGGCTGGCGGACAAAGACCTGCTCGATTGGGGAGGTACACCGGCTCGCTACAACCTGACAAAAGCCATTGCCGATCGGGCTCAAGAACTCGCTGCGAATGCGAGCAGCGACAAATCGCTCCAGGAATCGATCGAAGACTTCGCCGGGAAAGCCAAGGAACCGATCGATCAAGATGAGCCACAGCCGCCCGGCAAGCCAAAGCTGCCGGTCGATTGCTTGATTCTCGGCTTCAAGCCGCTGGGGGACCACGATTTTTATCATCTCATCTTGGCAGCCGATGTCGGCGGTAAATTGCAGTATGTCGGCACCGTCAGCGACGGCATCTCCTCTGAAGTGCGAGCGCAGCTCAATCGGCGCATGGCTGAACTACGCCAGCCGAATCCGTTCATTCCATTGCGAATAGATGGCAAATGGATCCGCCCTGCTTTGACTTGCAAAGTGAAGGCCAAACGCTGGTCGGATGAAAATCGACTGGTCGATCCGGTCTTTGAAGAATTGCTGGTCGATGTCGATTCGCAACACTAGCGCGCTCTAGCAATCCATCAACCGTAACGGCCGCCCGCGAGCAACCTCCACCGATTGCGATTCGCCCCTCGTTTCGTCACCAGAGGCGCCAGATTTCACGCCGCGCCCATTCCATGCCATTGCGAAGCTCGCCCATGAGAACGCGGAATCGATCCATCCGATTCCTGATGGGCGTGGCTCTGATTTGGAGACGTCGCATTCTGACTGGCGCGGCGGGCTTTGGAGTCGCGCTGAGTTTGAATGGATGATTCGTCCTGTGGGGTGTGGAACTCCAGTTGCCAGAGCGATCGCAATTAACTACTGTTCAAAGAGACGAGAGTTGCCCCGCGACGCTGACTATGACACCCGCGCTTTCACCATCTCGCTATTTCCCACCAGCCCAGCAGGCCAACCGCTGGGGCCTGGTGCTGGTCGGTGGGGAGCTTTCCACGGAATGGTTGTTGGACGCGTACCGCCACGGCATATTTCCATGGCCGCTACTAGAAAATTGCGACGAAGTGCAGTGGTGGTCGCCGAATCCACGAGCGATTTTTGAATTTGAGGGATTTCATATTTCCCGTCGCCTCGCCCGGCGAATTCGCAGCGGCAAATTTGCGGTGACTAGTGATCGCGATTTTGCCGGTGTGATCCGCGGCTGCGCCTCGGTTGGCGACCGGACAGGCAACACCTGGTTGAGCGACGAGATGATTGCCGCATACGAGAATTTGCACCGGTCGGGCCATGCACACAGCGTTGAAGTATGGCAAGATGAAGACCTCGTTGGCGGCACTTACGGCGTTTCGATCGGTGGGTTGTTCGCGGCCGAGTCAATGTTCTTCCGCGAGCGAGACGCATCGAAAGTGGCGCTCGCTTCCCTGATCGGTCATCTTCAGCGGCAAGGGTTTCAATTGCTCGACATTCAACAATTGACCGATCATACTGCCTCGCTTGGTGCGGTCGAGATCTCTCGATCGCGATATCTACACCGACTGACATTGGCCGTCAACTTGCAGGTCAGCTTTGGGCGACTGGATGCCGACGTTCAATCCTTGTAGGCTCGCTAATCCGCGCATCCCATGAACGAGCTTACAATCGGACCGGGTGACGAATCGCTGACAATACGGTTAGGTCGTGCTTTGGCAGCATCGTTGCCGCCGCGCACGGTGATAGCGCTGATTGGTCCACTGGGGGCGGGAAAGACGCGGCTCGTGCAAGCCGTGGGGGATGCTGCGGGCGTCGCATCAGGGAATGTGGCAAGCCCGACCTTTGTGCTGATCCACGAATACTCAGGGCGAGTGCCGATCTTTCATTTTGACGTCTATCGGCTGCGCGACGAAGACGAATTTCTGGCACTAGGCCCAGAGGAATACTTCACCCGCCCAGGATGGGCATTTATCGAGTGGGCTGACCGCGTTGAGCACTGCCTGCCGCCGGAACGATTGGAAATCGATATCGAGCCTGTCGATCGAGTGCAGCGAAAATTTAAGCTGCGCGCAGTGGGCCAAACGTGCCAAGCAGCGCTGGCGGCGGTTGCCAAGTCCGTTGCGGCAAACCCATGCCTTTCGTCGATCGCTTTGATCGGCTATCGCGGCTGCGGCAAGACGAAGGTTGCGCCGTTGGTTGCCGAAAAACTGGGCTGGTCGTGCATCGACGCCGACGACGAAATCGAACGCCGTGCCGGCAAAACGATCGCGGCGATTTTCGCCGACGAAGGGGAGGCTGCCTTTCGCGATTTGGAGAGTGCGGTACTGGGCGAATTGATATTACTGGAGCAAGCAGTATTGGCGTTGGGAGGCGGCGTGGTCCTGCGTGCCGAAAATCGCGCGACATTGTGTACAATGCATCGTGCCGTCGTCTGGTTGCAGGCAGCGCCGGAAACGTTGCACCGACGAATCACTGGAGATGACGCCACCAAGGCTCGTCGGCCGAACCTAACCGGCGCCGGCGGAATGGCGGAGATTCGATTGCTGCTCAGCCAGCGCGAGCCGTGGTATCAGGAGTGTGCGAATCTGATTGTCGATACCGAAGACAAATCGCCAGGCGAGGTGGCGAGCGAGATCGTCGATTGGGTCCGGTTAGATCGCGAGACAAAATAGCCGATACATGAGAATTGGCGACAAGTGGCTTCCTATGGTGGCACGGTTGACAGACTCGTGTCACAACCAGTTGCCTCAGCTCCTTTGCGCGAGGTCAAGATTTCTACTTTGGTTGGCAGGCAATGTGATGGTGAACTTTGCTCCAATGGCAGAATGACTTTCGACTTCGATCCTTCCGCCGTGAAGTGTTACGATTCGCCAGCACTTTGAAAGTCCAAATCCGAGGCCGCGACCGGCTTCGCGGCCAGAAAAGAAGGGATCAAAGATTTTTTCACCGATTTCGGCTGGAATACCTGGGCCGGTGTCGGCAACGGAAATTTGTACGGCGCAGTGGTCTGGTGTCTGGTGCGCGGCAGTTTGGTGATGCGCAGAAGTTTCGATTCCGCCATCCGCCATCCGCCATCCGCTTTCAAGAGGCTGCTGGCACTGAATTTCAATGCAAATAACTCCGCCGCTGCCCAATGCTTCCAGCGAGTTGATGCACAAAGCTCGGAGGGCAACGTGGAACTGAGCGGGGTCGGCGTCGATGAGGCAGGGGCCGGCTTCGCCGCGGCGTTCGAGCTTAGTTCCTTGAGCGGCTGCTTCGTCGGCGAGTTCACTCAGCACGTCATCCGCCAGACGAGCGGCATCGACGCGCTGAAACTGTGGCTTTGGCGGGCGGGCGAAAAGCATCATGTCGGCCAGCATTTCATGAACGCGAAATGCTTGTGTATTGATGGCGACCAAACGCCGCCGACGTTCGGGGTCGTTTTCGTCGACGAGGAGCATTTGGGCGCGGCTGGCGATGTTCGCCAGGGGGTTATTAATTTCGTGCCCAGCGCCGTAGGCAAATTCCTTCATCGCGTCGAGTTTGGCGGCTTGCAGTTGATCGGCGAAATTGAATTGTGATTGGCGCAATCGCCGCAATTGCATGGCTAATGGCGGCAATAGCGCTTGCACGCCGGGAACTTTGCCGAGCCAACGTCGCCATGCTTCGTCGGCGGTTTGTTTCTCTTCGGTGGAAGGAATGACCTCGTTGGGATCGGCGATGGATGAATTCAACCATCGTCCGAGTTCTTCGGAAACCGTTCGGTCAGGATGCGCAGCTTGTAGCCACGCTGACCACTGTGCGGTAAGTGCAGCCAGATACTGCGGTTGCAAAATGGCGAATTCGTACGGAAATCCGCGAGTTGCTGCGCGAGCCTTGCCGACCGATTCAGCCACCAGCGCTGCGAACTGGCTGAGTTGTTCCGGCGAGCAACCCTCGATCGACGCCGCCGCTGGCGCCGCAATAAAATCAATGAGATGGGCCGATAGCCATTCGGCTAGTGGCGGCATTCGATCCAGGTTGGAACGCTCGCATGGCGTGCGCTGTTGCGATGCCGCTGATAACCTCGCCCAAATTGCCAAGGCCGGATCGATTGCCAAGGCCGCGGCAAGCCGGGTTGCTTGCCGCGACGTATCAGGCTCGACTAAGGCCTGTGCCAAATCCATCGCCGTGGCATCGCACAGCGGCAAACGCCAATCGACCGCGTCGAGCACCACCGGCGGCAATGTGAAGATTTGGGCTGCGGACATCGTCACGCTTTGCCGAATAATAAAGCCCAGGGTGTGAACCCTGGGCCTGAAGTGAATCGCCGATCGATTCTCAAATTCACTTTGTAGATTTCAAAATTGCGTTTGAAATCTTTATTCTCGAATTTTCTATCCCGCCGTGACCGACTCGATATCCAATTGTCCGCTGATGCGATCAATAAGCGTATCCACTTCAAACGGTTTGTGCAAAAAGTCGTTTGCGCCGGCAGCCTTCAGGTCTTCGATTTTGTCGTTTTCGATCATACCGGAGATGCAAATGATTTTCACATCGTCCATCGTTTTGTCGCTGCGCACGCGCTGGCAAACTTCGCGGCCATTGATGTCGGGGAGCATGACATCGAGTACCAATAGGTCGGGATGATATTCCTTGACCATCATGCCGGCGTCGAAGCCGTTGTTGACCGCGCGGACTTCGAATCGTCCGTCTTTTTCGAGCACGTCCACGATCAAATCGACCAGCTCTTGATCGTCGTCTACGACCAAAATCTTGCGCTTGCCACTTTCCAGGGCGTCGGTCGGAATGCCATTGTCACGCATGAAGGCGAACAATTCGACCCGCGGAATGCGACGGAAACGGCTGCCGGGAACTCGGAATCCCTTGAGCTGACCGGAATCGAAGCAGCGAATAATGGTCTGCTGGCTGACCTTGCAGATTTTGGCGGCTTCGCCGGTCGTGAATACTGTTTTCATCTGCCAACCACCCTCTCCCTAGCCGTGGTGCAGCTAGTCAAAGCGGGACCCACGGAGAGCTGCAGGCATTTCGCCGAGTCGCCGAGGGTTCCTAAGTCCTCCATGTTACGCTCAGACAATACTGTTACGCTTGGACAAATGCTATTTCGTTCAGACAACCTGAATCGCATACAAATGCCGCGGTTAACTGCCGGAACCACCGGCCAAGACGAGCGCCGGAACCGCGAAACGCTGCGATTCTTGGCGGGAAGCATTTTCCCTTCGTCCAACCGTGACGTAACAAGACTCCATGCCGAATAGGCCAGAGCCGTCGGCAGACAGCCAGTTCTGCAATCCAGCCTGGATTACCGAAATTGCCATCTAAACGGATTATAACTAGCCTACGGATTAGGTCAAGATTAACTTAATCGCCGCAAACGGCTGAGACTAAACAGTTTACGCAGACGGCAAAGTTTCCGCCATCATCCATCCAAATGCAGTAGCACTATCGCGAGATCGGCTGGCGTGATGCCGCTGATGCGGCTCGCTTGCCCGAGAGTGATTGGGCGGACGCGATGCAGTTTTTCGCGGGCTTCCGCGCGAAGCTGCATAATATGGGAGTAATCGAGGCTGATTGGAATACGCTTTTCCTGGAGCCTCGCGAGCCTTGCGATTTCGACTTCCTGCCGGGCGATATAGCCGGCATATTTCACGTCGTACTCGATTTGACGGGCGGCTTCCTCCGGCACTGCGGCAAGCTCGGGCAAGTGCGAGATTAAGTTACTCCAGGTGATTTCGGGACGGCGGAGCAACTTGGACAGCGATTCGCCTTCGATGCGAGTCGATTCGAGCAATGCGAGTACGCGGGCGATTTCAACCGTTTTTTCTTCAAAGCGCTGCCAGCGTGTGTCATCCACCAAGCCGATACGGCGGCCGATTGGAGTCAGCCGGCGGTCGGCGTTGTCTTGGCGGAGCGAGAGGCGGTATTCGGCCCGGCTGGTGAACATGCGATATGGCTCATCAACCCCGCGGGTAACGAGGTCGTCGACGAGCACGCCGATATAGGCTTGATCGCGGGAAAGTACCAGCGGTTCGTCGCCGCGTAGTTTCAGAGCGGCGTTGATTCCGGCCATCAAGCCTTGCGCACCGGCTTCCTCGTAGCCGGTGGTGCCGTTGATTTGTCCGGCAAAGTAGAGGCCGTCAACGCGCTTCGTTTCTAGGCTGGGCCAAAGCTGATCGGGCGGGGCATAGTCATATTCGACCGCGTAACCGTAACGCATGATTTCAGCCTGTTCCAATCCTGGAATCAACGGCAGCATGGCGTCTTGCACGTCGCGCGGGAGGCTAGTCGAAATGCCGTTGACGTAAACTTCCAGCGTGTTGCGACCTTCAGGTTCCAGGAAAAGCTGATGTCGATCTTTATCGGCGAAGCGAACGACTTTGTCTTCGATCGACGGACAATAACGCGGCCCGCGCGTTTGGATTTGCCCCGAATACATTGGAGTTCGGTGCAGATTGGCCCGGATCAACTCGTGAACCGCCTTGTTGGTATACGTGATCCAGCACGGCACTTGCGGCTCAGGCAAGCGATCGGTGAGAAAGCTAAACGGCTGCGGATTATCGTCGCCGGGTTGAATTTCGCACTTGGAATAGTCGATTGTGCGACCGTTCAAGCGGCAGGGTGTGCCCGTTTTGAAGCGCGCCAGCTCGAAGCCGAGTCGATTCAGTGCGCCGCTGATGCCCGATGTCGTTCCCTCACCCGCGCGGCCGCCCGGCGTTTGCGACTGGCCCGTGTGCATGACAGCTTGCAGAAACGTACCGGTGGTGAGGATGACGGCGCCCGCGCGGTAGGTGGCGCCGCCGCGGACAGAGACGCCGCAGATGCGGTAATCAGTAGGAGGTAGGCGGTAAGCGGCGGGATTGGGTGACGAGGTCTGCAGGGGAAGGGATGTTGACCCTGGTGTCTTAAGTCTTACGGCCTGTTGGCCTACGGGGTTCGATGTTCTGACTTCCGCCTTCTCGCTTCCAACTTTTGTTGAACCATGAACCCTGAACCCTGAACCTTCGACAAGCAAATCCTCCACCACCTCCTGCCGCAGCACCAAATTGAGCTGTCCTTCGACGATCCGTTTCATTTCCTGTTGGTAGGCCTTCTTGTCGGTCTGGGCCCGCGGGCTATGCATGGCGGGGCCTTTGCGGCGATTGAGCAGGCGGAATTGGATTCCGGTGGCATCGATAGCCCGACTCATGGCACCGCCCAGCGCGTCGAGTTCTCGCACAATCTGCCCCTTGGCCACGCCGCCGATGGCTGGGTTGCAACTCATCTGCGCGACGGTGTCGCAGTTGGTGGTCAGTAGTGCGGTATGTGCCCCCATTCGTGCCGCGGCCAGAGCAGCTTCACAACCGGCATGGCCAGCGCCGATCACAAGGATGTCGTAGTCGTAGGACGAGGACATGAGAAGTCCTGCGGAATGAGGAATTGGGAGCGTGAGGAATTGGGAGCGTGGACTAGTCCAAGTTAAAGGATTTCGTCGTTCAGCAATGGACTTCCGTGCGGTTTGGTGGGTTATATTTCACTAAATTTGGATGAAATTGTCGAGATGGCGACGGAGCATGGTGAGACTGAGGCTGCGAAGCAATTCGACTTGGGCCTCACCACGTTCGGTGATACAGCACAAGTAATTTGTCGTTCGGGGCCGCCGCACCTCGAGCGGCGTGTAACGCCGATTGTATCAGTATGTCACCAGCTCGATCGAGAGCTACGCGATCTTGCGGTCCAAGGCAACATCAAGACATCCGAAGGCACAAAGCGTTTGTCGGCGGCAATTGAATCGCAAGTACTCGATCGGCAGATCGTCAAACAATGGCTTCGACAGAAGTTGCTGATCTATGCTGTCGCCGAAATCAAGGAGCAGGCTCAGCGAGTTTTCAAGAATCAATAGATTTGTTTCGGCGGCTTTCTCCGCGCGAGCGACAATTGGCAACTCGGCAGGCGCGTCCCCAACATCAGCGGTTTGGCAACTCGAACATGTAGCCTGGACAGAGTGCAAGTTGGCTGGGCGACTCTCCGAAGTTTGCCTTTCGGCACTTCCTGATGACCACACTTCCTGATGACCACGGCGGAATACTACGATCGAGTGACGGGTGCCAGGCTCGCGAGGCAAAATCGACCGATGTAGTGGAGGTGCAAAATCCGCCACCGCAGGCGTCCGCCATGGGCCGAATGCCCTTTCGGAAAATGCATTCGAAATCAACAAAACCTAGTTCTTGCCAGGATTTGCGAGGAATAGCGATTTATCGCTGCCCCCAAAAGTAGCGGCGACTGGATTCGAACCCCCTGCGGATTCTTCGGGAAAAACGCCAATTCTCGGTCAAGGCGGCGCAGAATGCGGCGCACTCGGCGAACGGAAAGCCCCGATTGGCCCCGAATTGGCGGCGGTGGTTGATGCGTGGCCGATGCTGCCGACTGACACCAAATTGACGATTCTGGTGCTGATTGGGGCGGCGAAGTGAACGCGCTCCCGCTATTCCCATAAAGGTACTACCGAGGCGGCTTTCTTCGGTGACTGCCGGGGGCGGTCGCGATGGGGGGCAGTGTTAGTTCATGCATTACGAATCGTTATTGCGAATTCGCGATTTCGACGCCGTGAACCTCGAAGAGACGCTGACTAGGGAACTCATCGAGCCGCTCAAGGAGTTCAATTTCGGCGCGGCCGCCCGGTCGATCAAGGTGCGGTTCAAGATCGATACCGATTCGGCGGAAAGCGACAAGAAGCTGGACGCGGCCAACAAAGCTTGGCAGATGGGGTTGGAAATCAAGGCCGGGGACATCTACGACCTGATTGGATTGAGCGAGCCGCAATCGGGGGACAAGAAATTATTCAACCCGCAAGTGATTCAGCAGATGCGGCTGCCGGCCCGCGACATGCAAAGCGGCGAGCTGGACGGCGGCGGCCAGCCGGGTCAAACCGACGACTTGCGCGACCTGTTCGGGCCGCTGTTGGCAACGATTCGCGGCGACGGCGACGATCTTGGTAGTGGCGGCGGTGATGTCGGTGATGGAGGGACAGGAGGGACAGGAGGGACGGGAGGCGGCAATCCACCGCCAGCGCTGCCGACGCAATATGCCAAGCCCGGCAACCCCTACCGCGACGAAGGCGGCGGCCGGGGGCATCTGTATTACGATCAGCATGTCACACAAAAAAATGAAGGCCCGACTTATAAGCCAGAAGCCAAATCCGAAGATTCAGCGAAGCAGGCGGCCGGGCCTTCTGACCAAAGTATCGACCCGAACGACCCCGAAGTCAAGCGAGACGCCCGCGACGGCGGGAAACTTCGCTACCGTGCCGAAACTCCGCAACCGTTTCGCTACCGTTTCGCTACCGTTTCGCCGCCGCCTGGCACGGTAGGTGTGGCAACTTCCTACGCCCTCCACAAGCC
>JADZDJ010000161.1 GCA_020851115.1 Pirellulales bacterium | reverse complement strand
GCACGACCGATGTGAATAATTCGCTTCGGAGTCAGCAACAATCGGGCGTCGGCCGGCGCGCCCTGTTCACTTAAGAAAAGCACGCTTTCTCGATAGACGGTTGATGACGCCCAAAAAGGCTCAAGCAGATGCCAATCATCAATGCCCGCGTCCGCAGGTTCTCGATCAGCGGCATTCAAGCTAGTCGGATTCTGCTGCTGCGCAAAAGTAAGCAGCAAGACGAAGAACAAGCGAGATAATTGATTCGTGACAAATCGATTCGTCACCAGCAACTCCAGACGCTAGAGTCCAAACAATTCCGCTGCATTGTTCCAAAAGATATCCTCAACGGCCCGATCTCCAAGCTTTTCTGCCCAGCACGCCCACTTAATGGCGCGCAGGCTTTCCAAGCCGAGCAATACTGGCTCGATGGCAGTGTGATTGACCTTCCAGATTGGCATTGCTTCGTCAAGAAACATGAATGAGTCGGCGATGCCGACCGAACGTCCGCGCAAATGACTGATCGGCAAGTCGGTTCCGTACAGGAGTTTTTTCGGTCCAAAAAGCCGCAAAATGACTTGATGAGCAAGTGGCTCGCAGTTCACGCTAGTGTCGAAATACAGGTTATCCAGCCCTTGCAACTCCGCTAGACCGGCCAGATTATGAGCGGGTTGGAATCCGCGCGCCGAATGAGCGAGAATGAGCCGCATATTTGGGTATTGCTCGCAGTACCGACGTACCCAATATAGATTGTCTTGGTCAGCACATGCACGCGAGCGCACCACGTGAAGCGTAATGACCCAACCTTCCTCGTGGGCAACCTTGACGAGTTGCTCCGGAAGATATTCTGGAATGCGAGCCTCCCAAGTTGGCTTTTTTGCAGCAAACCAGTGATAGCATTTTAGTCCGTGAAGCCCCAAACGCTGAACTTCATTTCGCACCCATTCCGGGTCATCGGTGGGACGCACAAAAAACTCGCCGAACAGATTCGGCCGCTGCGCAGTTTGTTCTGCCACCCACGCGTTCATCCGATCTGCACTCTCCGGACGGTCTCCCATCGCAAACGAGATCAACAGGGCTGCCGCGACGCGATCTGGGTGGAGATCGTTCATCAGCCGAAAGTACTCGGTGCTTCCCACAGATCCTTGAAACCCAGGTACCTTAAAAGTGACCTCATTGTCGATCCACACATGGCAATGCGCATCAAAGATTTTGTCGGGCAGAAACGTGGCTAGCTCACGCTCGAAAAATTCGCGATCGACCGAACGAGCGACTCCGGAGGGTTCTAGCTCGATCGTTGACAGTTTAGCCGCCATGTTGATCATATTTTCAGGTATTCGTCGATGCATCGGCGCGGCCAGTCCAAGGGTCTGCCGCGTCAAGGCATTTTGGCGGATCAAGGCAATTGCCGAATCCGCAAGTTTCGGAATTCAATCGGGGTGTTGTGATTTTGGAGTCCCAAGTATCCCCGCGTTCGTTTTAGGCCGGCGTGATCGGGAAATCGCTTGCTCTGGTCCATTAGGTCCGTCTTGACTACCTGTGTACCGTTGAGCCTAACTTGCAGCTTGGCGCCGTCAACAAAGATTTGCATCGTCTGCCATTCGCCTGCCCGCTTGCTGACGCGCGGAGTTGCCGGTGCCACTTTGTAGAGGCTGCCGGTATATTGCCCTGGCTCGAGATTGGCGTATTGAGAATCGTAATCGTCGAGGATTTGGACCTCCATCCCGTTGACCCACGGTTTTCCGTCGCGGGCCGCCCGTAGAAAAATGCCGCTATTGCCACCTTTGGGCACTCGAAAATCCAGCTCCAGTTCGAAGTTCGCATACTCTCGATCGGTCAAGATCCAGCCGTTGCCGCCGCCCGAGCACGACAAAATGCCGTGAAGGTTTTTCCAGCCGTCTTGAGGACCGTTGACGATGGTCCAACCTGCCAAAGAGTCGTCGGAAAGCAACGATTTCCATTCATCCGCACCTATCGCCGGGCAGCAGAAAAAAGCTACAAACCAACCGAAGCCAAAGGCAATGATAAGCCGTGACGCCATAGGTCGCTCCCAATTAAACCATTCTTACGCGCGCTTAGGGCGCCAAAACAAATGTATCTTCTGCGGATTCCAAAACTCAGGCACCTTAATCGTTACTCGGCAAGGCTGAATTGCCACCCCAATTCTATCGGCAATGATCCAGGGTTGTTCGCAGGTCGTGATGCAAAACGATTTTAGTTTACTTGCCACAACCATTGGCAACCGCTGATGATGGATTCCAGTGCCATCGGATCAAAGCAACGTCCATCTTACAGTTTGCCGGCTTTTCAGACGGATTCCCAATACCGGTTCCAAATGCCGTGAGGAAGTTGCTGTCTCCAACATGAACTGTCGATGTCGACTGGGCGCTACAGATATTGTGCTCCTTGGTGTATCCTTTCCACGTGGCGAGGATGCAACGCTGCGAAAGATCCCACGTCTGGCCATGATCGTTGCTGGCGATGGCTTCGATGCCGAATTGCGGGAATCCGTCCGCGGACAAAGGGTACCCGTTGCGGACCACGTAAGTCATCACAATTTGTCCGCTCGGCAATTTCACCATGCTCGGGTGATGGCGGCCATATTCATAGAGAATTTTCAATTCAGACCAGGTCTTGCCTTGGTCTTTAGAAATGGAGATCCCAAGCCCAGAAAACTGATCGTTTTGCAGTTTCGCAAACCGCTTGGGGCTGTCGGTTCGACAAGCAGCAATTAAGTCTCCATTGTCAGCCCGAACGATTTGCACTTCGTTGATGCCGAGCCACTGTGGAATCTTGGAGTCATCGTTCCAAGTCCGGCCTTCGTCGATGCTCGATCGCAAGTAGGCTTGCGAATAGGGCGCTTCGTCCGATCCGAAAGGAATGCCAGTTGGTTTCCACCAGGCCTGAACTAATCGCTCGATGCGACCATCTGCACCTTTCAGCACCAACAAAGGATCCCAGGTCATGCGCGTACTCTCTGCGGGGGCTTTTGGCTTGCGACTTTGCCAGGTTTGGCCGAAATCATCGCTAAACCATTGCACATTGCATTCTTCTGGGTAGGCGAGCAACTTGCCGTCGCCCAAATAGGTTGCGCCAAGTCCATAGCAGTTCGGTTTGCCATCCTTGCCGACGCCAAGCCAGCGGCGATCGCTCCATGTTTTACCGCGATCGTCGCTGGTGATAATGGCCGTGCGAATCGGCTGTTGACATTGGACCAGCATCAACAACCGGTCTTTCTCCGACAGGTAGACAAGATAAGGCATCTGCGCGTTCTCGCCGTGCCAGGGTTTGCTAATCCACGTCAGATTCGCCGGCAATGCCGTGACCTTATCACCTTGAGCTTGTTGAGCCACAAGTTCCCGATCGTCGAGCGGTGCTAGCTGCGGCAGCAAGTCATCCTGTTGCAACTTTGCGATGATCGTGTCGGGAATCTCGTCGGCACTGCTCGTGGTTTGCATCGCGAGTAAGAAACAAGTGAGAACGCAAGCGGCATGTCGCAAGGATGCCAAGGGCCAACAATTCTGGAGTGCGGCACATTGATAACCAATCATTCGATTCCCCTTATCGTTATGGGCCAACTGCACTGCGCTATGTAACTCTATCAACGCAGAGTTGATGCAACCGCGACACGATCGCCCCGAGATCAGCAACCATCGCGATTAGCAAACAGGTTGAACCCACACGATCGGAGATCAGGGATCCAACAGGTAATCGGCAGTTTGGCTCCGATTCGAACCATCGATGGTCAGCGTTAGTTGAGACTTTGAATTGTACTTGGCCGGCAGTAATTCTTTGGGCATCCCGGCTCCTGGTGCTGGTACAAAACCGGTTGAATCAAACTTACTGATTTCCACCCGATGCTGCCCAACCGGCACACCTTCGTGACTGTTGGCGACGTAGGCGCCGGCCGCAATGGGTGCAATAGTTAACGGTCCAGACGTACCGTTGATCGGAACAAATCTGATTTCTCCTTCGTTCACTGGTTGGCCGGAAAACGTCACCTTGCCGCTCACGATCACACGATCCGAACGCCGACCGCAACCCGACTGCGAGATTATCGACAAGCCAGAAAACAGACAAACGGCGACGAACCAACTGGTGTGGTTTCGCAAGGGGCGTATTGCGATCTTCATGCTTCAGCAATCTCCTCGATGCCAGCTCGATCAAAATGCCGTGCCATTGACGACGTCGCTGCCAGCGCGAGTTGTCAAAGATACCAGGGCCTGGACATCGATCTGTTCCGACACAAATTGCACGCTCCCATCCGCGAGTGCAAAGTGGCATCCGCCGGGATGATAGCTGGCAAACCCTGAGTTCCGACCCCAAGGATTGAGGACTGGCTGTTGCAAGGTGACATTGATTCCCAGATGGGTATCCGCGATATCCCAGCTCATCCAAAAGTGGCCAAACACTTCGGAGGGAAGTATTCGTGAGACCGTTTGCCCCGGCTTGCCACACAAGACTTCACCGACGAGCAGCGTCTTGCTCGATCCATCCGTAATATCGGTGACTCGAACTCGCTTGGCATTGAACAGAACGCCGTCGCCGTTGAGAGTTGGCCAACTACCATCACACGTCCAGTCGCGACTATCCGCAACTCCGGCCAAACTTGTTCCCGCAACTTGATGATTTGGGGTCGGTCCGCCATAATGCGTTGTTCCCTGGGAGATTTTTACCCAGGGAGCGGTGGCGTTGGGGTCGGTGGGGCACAAAAAGCCATTAATCTGTTGCAGTGCAGCCGCCCATCCGTTATTTGGCTCGCTAACATAGTCGGCTGTCTCTTTCCACAAGATCAAATTGTCTACTCCCTTTTCTTCCATATAGGCCAGCAAATAGGCCGACCATCCTCGACCATAATGCTGTTTACTATCAAGCGCCGAGCACGTCCCCGGCTCGCGCATATCCAGCCCCACCGGAAACGCCTTTTTGGCGCTGTGGTAATTTTGCATCGCCAATCCGACTTGCTTGAGCTTGTTCTTGCATTGGGCGCGGCGTGCCGATTCGCGGGCGGCTTGCACGGCCGGCAACAATAGAGCAATCAAAATACCGATGATCGCGATCACGACCAGCAATTCCACAAGCGTAAAGCCGGCGGTGCGATTCCACGTGTCCCGATTAGGCATTTTAAGTTGCATTTTTGGCTCCTTGCGTTGGACCGCATCGACGCCGAGGCGCCGATGCGGTCTCGTCCACGGTTACTCACTTCTTCCGGCGAAGCAGCAGCAGCGCCGCGGCGCCGATGCTCATCAATAAATAAGCCCCCGGCTCTGGGACGGGCGCATAGGCTCCCGGAGTCAATCGCAAGTAGTCGGTCTCTGCCGATCCCGCAACATCGCCGCTAAGCGACCCCATGAGAAAACGATCGAGCACTAAATTGAACGCACTATTGAGCGATCCATTCAGTAACGCACCATCGCGCCACACCGCGAAGCTGCCGGCGCCTGGATCCTGAGTGATGCGATAAACGTGGAAGCCATCGGTATTATCGTTGCTTCCAAGGTCGACCGCGCCCGCCCAACTCTGCCCAGTACCGCGAATCAAAAGCATCGAATTGGCGTCAGTCCCGGTTGGGTTGCTTGAGATCCCAAAAATTGGAAAGCTGGCGGTGTCCGAAACGATTTTTGTCCTCGTTTCGATCGTATAGCCGGTTGCGAAGGTAATTCCCGAAGAATCCCAGATCCTACTGGAAGAAGTGGCGGCTAGCAAAGCGCCAGCGGACTGCGTCATGATCCCGCCAGAATACGACGCGCTGGCATCAAGTTCAAAGTCAGTAGTTCCATTGCTGTCTAAATCCTGTGTCGTCGGACTTACATCCATTTCGTATTTATAGGGAAAACTGGATGAGTCTTGGGTCGCAACAGGAATGGCGTTGGCTTGCTCGGTTTGCCATACTGCAAGGATGGCTCCTAGCAACAGACACTTATTGATCAGTCGATAGTTCATTGTACAAACCCTTATGTGGTACTTCAGAGTAGAACCGCTCTTCAAAGAGAGCACGAATCAAAACGCACTTGCAAAAATTTCCTCCGTTCCCAAAACCTCCTCCCCGACTCTGATACAGACTGGCAAATTTACTTCGAGTGGGCGTTGCTCCTTTCTGGCTAGCAGGCCGAAAATGCGAGAATTCGCGAAGGCACGGTTAGTAGGTATCAGAATAACTCAAGTGGTTCCCGATGTCAACAATCTGGTTCCCGTAAATTCATTAATTATTTTCTGGCATTACTCTGGAGCCTGTTTCCTTGCCACAGTATTTCACTTCATCCAGCAAATTGCGGCCGAATTCAAGCAGGAGAACGACCAGCATAGCATTGGGAACCAGACGGGAACCAGACTGAACTCCTAGCCCTTGCCGTTCACCTTGACCACAATTTATTCGACATGAATCTCGTAGGTTTGCTGTCCGCTTACACCAGGACCGTTTGGAGGGCTACCCCAAGAGGAACGCCCCTGAGATCGCTCAAGGGTAATCAAGATGTGCCCGGTCGCTGAATCCTCGATGAAATCGAAGTTCGACAGTTGCATGTCGGCACTATCGCCAGGCATTCGATCGTCGATCACGGTCACCGTTTCGCGGCGCAAGTCTAGTTTTTCCTCGTCCAGTTCCGCGATGACCAGGGGATAACGGGGAGATCCCGCCACGGGGCGAATTCGGCGAGAGATGTTGCCAATCCAGTAAGCTTTTCCGGTGCGCGAGCTACGAATAAACATCGCCTGGGAGGTTGGCGACCAAAAACTTTTCCCGTCGCCGAAGGTGAAGGGTGTCAATTCCGACCATGTCTTGCCGTAGTCGGTAGAAAGAGTTTTCCATTTCCAGCAAGGCACTTTCCCGGTGTTGTCCCCTTCATTTCCCGCGCGGATTACCATCAAGACATGGCCCGGTCGATCGCGCAATTCAATCACTCCGCTTTCGCTGAGGCCACCGGTGGATTGTTCGGGGCGCAGAGCGATCGGCTTGGTGACATCCCAATCCACATCGTTTTTCTCGTTATTCCAGGCGCCGATCAGTCCAAAAACGTTTGCATAGCTCGCCAATCCATTCGGGCTGTACAATTTTCCGTTATCGTCGAGCGGCAGGTAATAGCAGGGGAGGAAAATCTCGCCGTTGCTCATTTTCATGAAGCGAGGCCCAAGCGTCGCATAAATGAAACTGTTTTTTCCGATCCAGACATATTGATTGGGATGCTGCGGCGAATACTGGTTGCCGCGCTGAACCAGCGGTCGCTCTTCGTCGTACGTCTTGCCGCCGTTCGTGGAAATACAATACCAAAGTTTGTAATCGCTCAAACCGTGCGCGGTATCGCCCTCGCCTCGAGTGACGTTCAGCATCGCCACGGAGCGACGATCGTCGAGCTTTACCGGATAACTGTCGCGGTAGAAGTTTTGCATCGTCGGTTCGGATGCGTCTGGATAGCGATAAATTGGCACTGCCTGTTGTGTTGCCTTGTTCGCATTGAACGCTTTCCAGAGGACATATTCTTGTGGAAGAGAACGATCGAATCGGTCTCGACCAGCAGTTCGATGCAGCAACTTAATCCCGGGATAGGGCGGATGATCGAACGCCTGGGAGGGATCAACCGACTCGCCAGGAATGACACTTGGCAGCCAGGTCGGCCCTTTTACGCGATCGGGAATCCAACCGGCATCGCCTGGAGGAAATGCGCCTTCGTCAGTGGCCGCAAAATAGTTCCAGGCGCAGCGTAGGGTATGGGGCTGCTGATCGCCGACGATCGGTCCAAGCACAAACCTTTCCGGCCCCCACTCCATTGGCAGGCTACCGATTGGGTAAGGACCGCCCTTGAGCTTCCCGTCGAGATAAACAGCGGCGTTTCCATTGTCGAAAGTGATTCGAAGTTTATGAAACGCCCCGGTCAGATCCGCGGCGATCGGCGTCTCAATGCGGTTTCCGTTAGCGACGACGAGATTCTTTTTAATTGAATCGTAGCAAAGCGAGAATATTCGAACGGCGCCGGGCGTCTCGGAATTCCAACGCGCGTAGAGTACCGCTTCGTAATTGGGATCGGGTGCAACTCCGGAAAGATGGCGAAACGCCGTTTCGACACTCCAGGAAACGCCATCGCGAATCTGCAAGCCGGCGGTGAACATGTCAACGCGAGCCTCGCTGTGTCTAGCATTCCTGGTGTGGTATTCCAGTGCGCCGCCAGTGACGACCCAGGCCGATGCCCCGGTGGGCTTGCCCAGGACTAGATCCCACATGAACGGCTCGTGATCGACGGCGCTTGGATCGCTCGAAAACGGGTCGGCAACACTTGTCGCCGTGGCCGTGCGTGCAAGAACCATCAACGCTATCGGCATGATCAAGTAAACGGATTTCATGGTTTCGGTTTCTTTTTTGTGCGCTGCGGAAGTAATTTGACAGGAAGTGCGAGTCGCGAGCTAAATCAACCGGCCAATCACCGGCCGTCACTATTTAAGATGTTCCTTTAAAAACCTGAATGTCCCCCGCCCGTTAATTCGATGAGGGCCAGCGAACCATTCAATCTCCGTACGCTCGGGAATGTGCAATCGCGCAGCATAGAGATGGCGAACCTTGGCGTATTCCCATCCGACGGTTTCATCAGATGCGACTCCGTCAAAGTGACCGCGCTCAACCATAAATGGCCGCGGCGCAATCAGCGCCGCCATCTCCGCATAGTTGAAAGTGCTGCCTAAATCGAACTCGAACATTTCATATTCCTCGCCGAACAGGTACGAATGTGGATTCAGCGTCGACGCGTTTTTGTCCACCCATTCATTGAAATCTCCAGAGCAAATGGAAAGGCAATAGCCATCGACCAGCGGAGGAACTCGCATGGCCGTTTTGCCGCCATAGCTCAATCCATAAAAGGCAATTCGCGCAGGATCAACCTGCTTCAAAGTCTGCAGCCAACCAACGATCTGCGCATGTTGCGGGACGATGATTGAGAATAGCGTCTTTTTGATTGGATTGGCCTTGCGCTGAAGCGTACGAAAGCGATCTTCAAATAGGTACACGTTCTGGGGCGCAAAGGTAATAAATCCCTCCTCTGCCAGCTTCGTGGTAAATGCCTGATAGAATTCGATATTCTTTTCGCCGATCGTATCTTGCGGCCGATGTTCTAGTCCGTGCTGGCAGACGACAACAGGCCGCTTTTCTCCCGCTTTGATGTCCTTCGGCAAGGTGAGGAGACCGTAGGCAATCACATCGGGGAAAACATCCATGACGACTTCATAGCGCGTCCAGCGATCGCTTTCTTCGATCTGCCGAGTGCGCACGTTCGGAGGAAGCAACGGAAGTTCAAACCGGCCGATCACTTCCTCATAGAAATACTTGCGAAACGGTTCAATCGACTTGTCATAAGTTACCAGTGATTCGTAATTCAATTTGTCCCAAAAGAATTTCTGACGCACATATTGGCTTTGTTGCAACAGCGTTTGATTGTGTCGCTCCAATTCGTGCAATTGTCGGGCATGCCGAGCGTCCTGATCGATAGCGCCAATTGTCTCGATCACGCCGCTCGCGGAAACCGGCGTTGTGCCGGGCGCCAAACGAGCTAGTAGCGCGGAAATCGCTTGCGGCGTGCCGAACGGTCCACGGCCATCATCACCACTAATGACAAGATGAGGCCAGTTGTTGAGTTTCAATCCCACGGTTAGTTGCCGCGCGCGTTCAAGTTCGCCACGAACACTTTCCAATTCAGGGGTCAGAATGCGGGCCGGTGCCCCTCGACCACCCGCAATTGTTACCTCGGCCGTTGCTGCGGCTTCAATAATCAAGGTTCGTGGGGCAATCATGCTGGCCAATTCCGCGTCACCGAATTGCTCCAACAACCCAAACACGTTTCGGTCGAGCGGTTCCTGCCATAAGTCGTTCCGGCGATCAAAATATCCACTAACACAGATAGCATCAATCCGTGGATCCAACGCCCCTGCATACAATCCCAGTAGTGCTCCTTCACCAAAGCCAACTACTCCAATCTTGCCACGGTCTCCAGGTTCCTTTTCGAACCAATCAATGCAGGCGAGCACCTTTTGCACTTCATAGCCAATCAACCCCCGTCCTAATTCATAGGCTGCTCGGTATATCCATTCACGGTTCGTAAGCCTGCCAAGTTTTTCCCGGCGGTTGATTAATACCGGAATGACGACCCGACAACCATTTTCGGCGAGGTATCGTGCATACTGGGATTCCGTGGCAATTCCTGGACTGAGACCAATCAATTGTTCTGGTGTCTGGTCACAGTCGGGTAGCGCCACCACGTTTGCAATTGGCTTCTCGCAGTGGGGAACCAGCAATAGACCCTCCCCATGGACGTCACCAAACGCTGGCCAACGGATGGTGAACACGTCGAAGCCATGCCCTTTAGCAATGAGAGCCGGCCTAGTTGTGGTGCCAAACAATTCAGGACCGTCAAATGCCGGACGTGAATCACGAACACCGATTATTTTCGCAAATCGTTGCCGATTTAGCTCAATTGATTTGTTGTAGGCATCAAAGGATGAAAAGTCGCGCTCCCAAAACTGGCTGCGTTTCTCCACCGAACTGGCAATTTCCTTTAGCAAGAATCTATCTGCGCCGGCGACTAACTGCGAAGCAATGTCACCTTGAATAGTGAGAGCGCCAGTCGCTGGCAGCGGATCTGCGTCGTTTGCCAAGGCGAATGTTGTTGGAA
The DNA here is from genome assembly GCA_020851115.1 of Pirellulales bacterium. GTDB lineage: Bacteria > Planctomycetota > Planctomycetia > Pirellulales > JADZDJ01 > JADZDJ01. Next base: position 1,356 of record JADZDJ010000161.1, on the reverse strand, counting down.
CGGCTATCAGGAGCGCGCATGTGATCAATGTCTGCGCTAGCATTCCCTTTTGGCTGTATTTCATTGCACAATACGTTGCTTAATTGTAATCCTGAACCCATCTGCCAGTCTTGGCAGATTCTAGGGCCTTTTCCACCAAGCGGACCGCTTCATAGCCATCTTGAATGGTGCTGATTTGTGGCTGGGACTGTGTGACGATGCAACGTGCCATGTATTCGAATGCGGCACGCAACGCACCAAATTCGATCCCGTAGACATTCTGCTCATACTGCTGATTGAAAAACTGATAGCCCTGGGAGCCAAGAAAGGTAAATCCCAGGTTGGGGAGCAGGATCTCGAACGTGCCGGCCTCAAAGTCGAGCGTGCAGCGATCGTTTTCCACCAGTGCGTTTTGCGTGGGCAGATACCAGCCCCCTTCGATCGAGCTGGTCACGCCGTTGTGGTATTCGATGAGGATGTTTAGACCGTCGATCTGCCCCGCTGAAAAATGGGTCTCCATCGCGCAGACTCGCTTGAACCGGTCCCGCGCGAAGGCATTACTGAGTTCGATTTCGTGGCACAACAGGCAATAGGCCGGATGGACCCGGCCGTACTTGGCTTTGTCCCCTTGGATGCGTTTGTCCCGAAAGCTCATATGCCGCAGTCGGCCGAGCTGGTCTTGCTGCGCAAACACATGTGCCAAGCGCGATTCGAACCGCAAGCAATGCCCGCTCATGGCAATGATCGAACGAGACATCTCGAGCATCTGGCGGGCTTCATCCAGTGAAATGGCCAGAGGTTTTTCGACATAGATCGCCTTATTCTCTGCCGCGAGCAGCTTGAAGGCCCCGAAATGTGCATCCTCCGGAGTGGCAATTGTGACTAGGTCGAGCGCCTCATCGGATGCTAGCTGCCCTAAGCTGGCGTAAGGTTCCCCGCCGTACCTGTTACAGAGGATCTCCGCGCGATCGCGTTCCAAAGTATAGAGTCCTGCAATCTCTACCTGAGGCATCGAGGCCAGAGTCTTCAGGTGGCACTCGCCAAAGGCACCCCCTCCCACAACTGCGGCTCGAATCGTTCGTGTGACAGCCATGAGGTTATCCTTTTGAATTCAACTCCCCGTAGATTTCCAGCAGGTTCCCTTCCGGATCGGCGAAGTACACCGTCCGATGCCCCCAAGCTTGGTTGGTGGGTGGATCGAGGATTTTGACTCCGTGATTCACGAGCTGCTGATGATAGCGGTCGACCGTCTCCGGCGCGACTAGGAATGCAAGCTGCACACCAGGGGAACGATTGGTATTGGATTGGCCGTCGTAGTGTCGAGTCCGCTTCCGTAATCCTAGACACAAGGCGCCGGCCTGAAACGTAAGCCCAGTC
>JADZDJ010000160.1 GCA_020851115.1 Pirellulales bacterium | reverse complement strand
TCGGCGAGTTGCTGCCATAGGCATACCAATTCACGCCATCCTTGATTGGATCCTCACTCAACCAGCGGCCGTTTTGTAGCCAGCGATGATGATTGTTTTGCAGGCCGGTGTCGGTGTCGAACGCCCGACCGGTGAAGCCGAAGACGATGTCGCTTGCGGCACTGCTTTGGCTGAGTTTGTTGCCGAAGCTGTCGTAAGTGTTGTGATCGACCACCGTGGCGCTGCCGCTGGCGTCTTGCACGATGTCGCGGACGGTGCCTAAGTGATCCCCGAGAGGCCAAGAGACCGTGCCCGCCGAACCCAGCGAGCTAACCGCCTCGTCGGCCAGCAACTCGTCCACCGCCGGTCCCCACAGATCGCGATGCGTCAAGTCGCCGGCCGCCAAGTCGGCGGCATCGTCATCGGCAAACTGCAACACGATTTGGTCGCCGTCGTAGACGTTCGCCAGCGTGCGGTCGATGCCGTCGTCCCCTGCATCGACCGTCTTGCGAATCCAGCGGTCGAAGGCGGATGAGACAGTGTGGAACCTTCGAGCTTCGGATATCTACCACTCGTGGCGAGAACGAACCCCTTTCTGCTGGCCGAGCGTGCCTGGCAACCGATTCGTCGGCGGCGGGCGAGTTCGCGAAAAACTACCGTAAGGTCGTTGCGCTCAGCGTGCGCGCATCACTCAACTCGCAAACTTGCCCATGACAGTGCTTTTCTATCCTTGCCAATTCTGACCTATTTCAACCACAACTTCTGGCGAAGACCTTTATTTTTTTGCATCGGCACAGCCTCCCAGTTTTGGGAGCATTCTAAGCCCCGTTGTCGGTGCGTTTTGCGGCGGGCCGCAAGGATAGGTCCGACGGAAAGATTGCTCCACCGGCGGATGCCACGAGTAGAAGCACCGACAGCATCACGAGCAGTAAGGTGGTCACGAATGGATGCGGATGCAACTGCCATAGCGGCACAGCGCCCGGCGGCGCAGCGGATTTTCGCAGCACCACCAACCGTTCCCAGCCCTTTGTCGTGCGCCTCCATCCGTCGTCGGGCCGCGAATGAGTAGATTGCGCAGTGGCTAGCTCGATCTGGCAGGCAAACCAACCCATCCCAAAGAGTGCCAACAGGATTGCCGCGACCCACCGCATCGGTTGCTCGTCTCCGCAATTGGTTCGATCGACGGCCAATGGATCTGGCGCCGCCGAGGAGACACCTACGATCGCAATCAGCGGACCAGAGCCGCAGCAGCGGCCGACGCAGCGACGAATCCTCTTGTCACACCGCAACTTACGAGCGGAATTTGTCGTGATGCATTGCCGAACATTGTTGCCAAAAAGGAATTGTCACGTTGAGTTTCGGCAACATTCGGTGCGCGCTGGAAAGCGAATGCAGATGGAAAATCCATTCCCAGCCGAGTAAAAAAATCGCAGGCGTCGGACTCTTTGACCATCGCCTCTTTCACCTCGTCAGCCGTGAGCTTTCCAGAGCCTTTTTGCTACGTGTCGCTTCGTGACGATCGTGGATTTGAATTCGCCCGCCATTTATCCTCATGCACGCCAATTGCAAAACCCGAGCGGTGGAACTCTGTTGTCGTACGGGAAGCGGAAGGGATATTATTGATACGCGTCCGCGAACGCCTCGTCCCATTCGACGTACTCCTCTCCGACGCGTTTGGTCCATCAACCCAGGCAAACCGCAGGCTGCACCCTTCAGCGTTTCGTTGCCAAAGCTGCCCTTTGATATGCACGCACCACTTGGTACAAGCATTGGTGAGTAGGCTAGAATTTTGGTTCTTTGGAGGAAAAATCGCGCTAGCGAATCTGGCATAACTCCTTATACTGTAAGGGTATGGTGGCTATAGCTCAGTTGGTTAGAGCACCAGATTGTGGATCTGGGGGTCACGGGTTCAAGTCCCGTTAGCCACCCCTGCTATTAAGTTCTTCGAGGTGTATTGCGACGAATGGGTCGCAAAGGTAGTGTCAACGCCGCTCCACTCCTCGCGGCAGAACGTGTGGAGTGTTCTAGCCGAATCGCAGCAGGGCGTAAGACTTTTTACCGCTGCGCAGGACGATGACCGTTTCGCTTGCAAGATCCCCAGAGGTGAGCTTGGCATCGACCGAATCCACGCGGAGATTGTTGACGTAGGCCCCGCCTTGCTGGATGGTTTGGCGGGCTTGGCTTTTGCTTTTTGCGAGGCCGCTTTCAGCAAGGGCGTCGATCAACGCGAGTCCTTCACCCGCAAGGCGGTCGCGCGGCAGTTCACGGCTGGGGACATCGGCGAATATTTCGGCGAGCTGGTTGTCGCTGAGCTGGCGGATTTCTGCGCCGAAGAAGATTTCAGTCGCGCGTTTGGCCGTGTTGAGACCGGCGTCGCCGTGGACCAATGTTGTCAGCGATTCGGCCAGGCGGCGTTGGCTGTCGCGCTTACCGGGGTCACTGGCGCGGGCGGCGTCGAGCGATTCGACTTCCTCGCGGCTCAACTCCGTGAGGAATCGCAAGCACTTGCCCGCATCGGCATCATCGACGTTGATCCAATATTGGTAGAACTTGTATGGGCTTGTTCGTTCGGCCGAGAGCCACACGGCCCCGCTTTCTGTCTTGCCCATTTTTCCGCCGTCGCTCTTCGTGAGCAGAGGACACGTCATGCCATAGAGCTGTGTTCCGCGCATGCGGCGGGCAAGGTCGATGCCGGCAGTGATGTTGCCCCATTGATCGCTGCCGCCGACTTGCAGTTCGCAGGCGTGGTTTTCGTTCAAGTAGACGAAATCGTAGGCTTGCAGCAGCATATAGCTGAACTCGGTGTAGCTGATCCCGCTTTCGCGGTCGAGGCGGCCTTTGACCGAGTCCTTGGCCAACATCACATTCACGGGAAAATGCTTGCCCACATCGCGGAGAAAATCGAGGTAGCTGAAACGGCTCATCCAATCGAAGTTATTGACCATCTGCGCCGCCGTCGACGCGCCGCCATCAAAATCCAGGAACCTTCGCATCTGCTGCTGCATGGCAGCAACATTGGCGTTGAGCACGTCCTTGTTGAGCAGATTTCGCTCTTCGCTCTTGCCGCTGGGGTCGCCGATCATGCCAGTCGCACCACCGACGAGTGCAATTGGTCGATGTCCGGTCCGCTGAAACCGCCGCAGGATCATCAACGCCATGAGGTGCCCCACATGCAGACTATCTGCCGTGGGGTCGAATCCAGCGTAGAGCGAGCGGCTTTTTTCAACTAGCCAAGCACGTAACTTTGGCTCGTCGGTCGATTGGTGAATCAGGCCGCGCCAACTCAAGTCCTGAATGATGTCGTTCATTCGTGTTCGATGATGATGGAGGAATGGCAATAGAAACGAATAGCCTGGGCAAGCAAATTCCCTCCGTGTGCGGCGAAAAATCCAAAATTGTTCGATGGCTGTTTGATGTTTGGCACGAACAGGTTGCGGTTGGCAGTGCCACCTAGCGGTTCCACCCAAGGGGTTTGCCCTCAAGTTTGCCGATCTTCGGGAAAAGTGCAACCCAAGAGGAGGCAGGCTGAGTACGGCTTTGACGCGGGCGAGCAGTTCCTCGACACCGAACGGCTTGATGACATAGTCATCTGCGCCAAGCCGCAAGCCAGCGACGCGGGCGTGCTCTTCGCCGCGATTGGTGAGGATGATGACCGGCTATGTCGGTTTGGCCTTACGCACCGCCCGTAAGCTCTCGAATTCATCGACGGCGGGCAGCGCCAGATCGAGCAGGAGCAAACCGTACGACAACGACGCCGCTCCTACAATCCTACTCAATGGCCGAGCATCGCGTGAAACGAGCGTGTAACGCTGCGATTTGACTATTTTTGAGCGGCTTCGACGGCAGCTTTGGCCTTTTCGTTTTCTTTCGTGTCCAACTCTGGATTGGGCGCTGAATTGCCATTTTCCAGGCCGAGAATCCATTTGATGCCCCCCAGCAGCGACTGCTGGTAGCGTGGGTCGGCCCAAACGGCTTCATTGTGCCCCAGGCTCATATGGAAAACCTTGCCGTCGCCGTATTGTTTGCACCAAGCAATGGGCACGTGATAAGGCTTTTTGATAGCGGTCTTATCCATGTTCAAACTCATTAGCACGCGGACTTTTTCGGGCTGCCAGTTTTTGAACTGATAGATTTCTTCCTGGATTTCAAATTCCTCGCCCCACGGCTTGCAAATCGGATGATTGGGTTCGTGGACGGTGACCGTGACCTTTTCACTTTCGGTCCAGGGATGACCATTGAACGAACCGCCCAGCATTTCCCAATATGGTCGATAGTCGGCCATGGTGTCAGCCGCCGAATGGACGCCAATGAATCCGTGCCCCTTTTGTTTCACCCAGTCGCCGAGAAAGTATTCGAGCGTGGCATCGTCGAGGGGCCATTTGTCGCGCGGCCCTGTGGTGTAGAACATCACGATGTCATAATTTTCCAAGCTCTCTTTGGTCAGTGCTCTTGCCACATCTTGCGTACAATCGACCCGAAACAGACCGCTCGAACCTCCTAAATCGATCATCGCCTTTTCGGCCGGAGAATAGGGATCTGAGTTTCGCGTGACGGAACCGTGCTTATAGCCGAAACTTTGGGTAACGAAGAGAATTCGAACCGCTTTGTTGGGCCGATTCGTCGAATCATCGGCTGCGGACCAGTTAGTGGTCAACAGCGAGCTGCAAATCAGGGCAAAGCACAGTGACCGTATTGCATGGTGTCCGAGATGGATCACGAGAGTCATCCCTTGAAAAAGAGAGTTGCCAACAGAGCTTGGGGCTTCATGGCATCGTAGCATCGCGGTTAGGCGATCTCAACCAACCTTTTGGCTGAATGCGAGGACCAGAAAACGGCCAAAAACCGCGCGATTTTGGCGTTCCGATCGACTACAAACCTTGCTATTCTGTTGGCCCGAATACCGCGAACAGGAACCTCAAATGCCCTCGCTTTTGCAGCCGCAACTCCGACGAGACGCAAGTCATGTGGCAAGCCTCGATTTATTGCCATCACGGCAACCGCGTGGAGTCACCTTCCAATTTGGCGTTCCAGCGATGCTGGCCATGTTAGGAGTTGCTGCGATGGCGGTGGACATGCCGCTGGCGCGACTGATCGACAGCGGCTTCGTCCCGGACGAAATCAAGAAACTCTTTGACCTCGCCGAAGTATTCGCACACGGCTATGGCTTTCTGGCGATTTTGATCGCCGTTTCGGTCTTGGCCCCAGAGCGTCGGCGTGGATTGGTGCGGATTGCATCTGGCTGGGTTTTTGCCGGAGTTGTCGCCAATTTGCTCAAAATGGCCTTGGCTCGACGCAGGCCGCTGAAACTGTTCGATCTGAATATTTCCGTGTTTCAAACCTTCGATGGATGGCTGCCGCTTACGTCGGCCGGAAGCGCTGGTCAAGCATTTCCTTCGGGACACACAACAAGCGCTTTCGCCTTGGCCGTAGGTTTGTCATGGTTGATACCGCGAGGCAAATGGCTCTTTGCCAGTTTTGCCATTTTGGCAGCCATGCAGCGAATGGTTAGCGGATACCATTATTTGAGTGATACCCTGTGGGGTGCGGCCCTGGGCTGGCTTTGTGCCGCAGCGGTCTTGCCAGGAGGGTTACTTTCCAGGTTTTTCGATCGATTTGACGCTCCGAGATTTAGGCAGGAGTCGCTGCCATCGCCCCACCTCGCTGAATAACCATGAAATTGCATCGCGTGAAAGCAGGTTGCAAGTCGAAGACGAGGGGGGGGCGGCAAGGCGAGTTATTGCAGCCAAAAGCCTCGTTCGATTTGCTTCAGGGCTATTTCTTTCTCAAATTCATTGGAAAAGCGGCAAATTGACGTCAATTCTGTAAGCAAATGAGTGCTGGCGGTGTCGTCGCAATTACCCCATCCTTCCCTTATTCACGCGCAGAAAATGTATTTGGCTCGCTTGGTAGTGTGAAATTTCAAAAGTCGAATTTGGTCGTACGAGCATTTTCGGATGGGATTCAGTGTTGGTTGTGAACACCGACAACGAGTTTATCACGGCAATTTTGGCCGGGAGTTGTCATTGCTAGCCCTGTAACCTCTAAATCGCATCCCTCACGGCGAGTTCACATACTTGTCATCAAGCGGATTCTTCGGTAATTTCCAAGGTTTGCCCGATAGCGAAGGAAAATACGGAACCCGCCTTGAATGATTGCCCGGTCCGATACCCAAAGGATTGTTATTACTGGAGTTGGGTTGACCGCGCCGGGTGCGAATTCCTTGCGCGAATTCAGGCACAATTTGCTGGCTGGCCGTAGCGGAGTGCGGAGTTACGATATTCGCTATGTGGGAAAAACCGTGGCCGGTGTGTGTGATTTCGACGAACTGCGTCATCAAAAGAAAAAGGAGGTCCGCCGCGGCACAAGAGCCGGCAGTATTGGGATTTACTGTGCCCACGAAGCGATCGTCGATTCGGGGTTGGATTGGCCGAATATTGATAAATCGGTGGTTGGCATCTACATCGGTGTTACCGAACACGGCAATGTTGAGACCGAGAACGAAATTTTTCAATTGAAATCATTCGACTACGACACGAAGTTTTGGTCGCACCACCACAATCCACGAACAGTCGCCAACAATCCGGCGGGAGAAATTTCACTGAATCTGGGCATCACAGGACCACATTACACGATTGGAGCGGCCTGCGCGGCGGGAAACGCGGGACTGATTCAAGGCGCGCAGATGCTGCTGCTCGGCGAGTGCGACGTGGCGCTGGCGGGCGGTGTGTCGGAGAGTATACATACGTTTGGCATTTTTGCGAGTTTCAAAGCCCAGGGGGCGCTGGCCGCGCACGACGACCCGACCAAAGCCTCACGTCCGTTTGATGCTGATCGCAATGGCATTGTGGTCGCCGAAGGGGGCTGCTTGTACGTGCTCGAGCGAATGAGCGACGCAGTGGACCGCGGGGCAAAGATTTATGGCGAAGTCGTCGGTTGGGCGATCAACAGCGATGCCAGCGATTTCGTCATGCCAAATCCAGATCGTCAAGCGGAGTGTGTTCAAAGTGCCCTCAAGCGCTGCGGCATGTCGGCCGACGAAATAGACATTGTCAGCACGCATGCCACGGGCACCATGTCAGGCGACGTCCAAGAATGCGAAGCGCTCCGAAAAGTGTTCGGCGGCAGCGATCGAGTGCGGTTCAATAATACGAAGAGTTTCATTGGACACGCCATGGGGGCGGCTGGCGCACTGGAATTGGCTGGAAACATTTCGGCTTTCGACGATGGGGTGTGTCATTCGACCATTAATCTCGAACGTCCCGATCCCGAATGCCTCCTTGAAGGACTGGTCGCCGGCGATCCGCAAGAACGAAACCGCGTCGGAACGATTCTGAACAATTCTTTCGGGATGCTTGGAATCAATTCGGTGGTAATTATCAAGAAGGTGTGATTCGTCCGTGGCCAGTCGTCCATTGTCGGTGGTGATAGAAATCGATCTTGAAGAATTGTGAATTCATTGACCGCAGATCGTAACGATGGCTTCCAGTGGCCGGTACGATTATTTCAAAAACGCCAACCAATCACTGACCAAGAAACACTTCGCGGTAAACTTTTTTTAGTATCACGAGCGACCCATGAATTCCCCTGAAATACGCGACGAAATCATTGATATTCTATCAGACATCGTGCCTGATGAAGATTTGTCGAGCCTCGACGACAACAAGCCGCTGCGCGAGCAAATCGAACTTGATAGCATGGATTTTCTCGACATTGTGATGGAACTGCGCAAGCGGCATCGCATTCAAATCCCCGAGGACGACTACATCCATCTTGCCACGCTTTCAGGCACGGTAAAGTATCTCGAACCACTCATGCGCGATTTGCAGCAAGCCTGAGCACCGTTGATCGAACACACAGCAAAGGCGGGAATCGACGCAGCCAAGGGCTTTCTTTAAGTGTCGGCGGCTTTGATGCCGACTCCCGAGCGATTCAACGCTGCCATGTACGACTCGATCATCATTGGTGCCGGCATGTCGGGACTTGCCGCAGGCATCCGATTGGCGATGTTTGGCCAGTCGGTCTGCATTCTCGAACGGCACTATGCGATCGGCGGGCTGAATTCGTACTATCGGCTGAACGATCGCAACTACGACGTTGGCTTGCACGCCGTCACAAATTATGCTGCGCGCGACGCGAAGCAAGGCCCCCTGCCGCGGCTGTTGCGGCAGCTTCGGCTGAAATGGGATGATTTTGCCCTGGCCCAGCAGCAAGGATCGGTCATCGTTTTTCCCGACGTTCAGCTACGGTTCCATAACGATCCAGCCCTGCTAAAGGCAGAAATAGCACGCGCTTTTCCCACGCAGCTTGACCATTACGAGCGGTTGCTCGGCGAGATTCTCGACTACGACGAATTGATGGCGCCGCGGGCTGCCGCATCGACTCGCGAAATTTTGTCCTCCATCATCTCCGAGCCGCTACTCGTGGAAATGCTACTCTGCCCGGTGATGTTCTACGGCAATGCCCGCGAGCACGACATGGAATTTGGTCAGTTCAGCGTGCTGTTCCGCGCCATTTTCTTGGAAGGTCTGGGGCGCCCGCTTGGCGGCATCCGCGTGATTCTGAAACAGCTTGTTCGACGGTATAAAGAACTAGGTGGCCAACTGCGACTGCGATCCGGCGTGAAGCAAATCGCCAGCGACAACCAGCAGGCAATCGGCGTCATCCTTGACGACGGCACACAACTCGATGCCAAGCAAATTCTTTCGTCGGCAGGCTGGAATGAAACGATGAGGCTATGCAATTTGCCGGCCGATCGAATGCCACGCCAAACGCCAGGAGAGTTGTCGTTCGTCGAAACGATTTGTTCGCTCGATTGCCAGCCGACGCAGCTTGGATTTAACGAGACGATCGTGTTTTACAACGACAGCGAGCGTTTTCATTATGCCAATCCAGAGGACTTCGTTGATCTACGCAGCGGCATTATTTGTACGCCGAACAACTTTTGCTACCGGGACGCCCAGTTGCCGGAAGGATGGCTGAGACTCACGGCGCTGGCGAATTATCAAGCTTGGTCGGCCCTTCGCCCCGACGAATATCAGGCTCAGAAGGCCGAATGGTACGAAAAAACACTGGTCGCCGCTGCTAAATTCATCCCCGATCTTCGCAATCACATGATCGCTCACGACACATTCACCCCGACGACCATCGTTCGCTACACTGGCCACGATCGTGGGGCCGTGTACGGCGCGCCGCAAAAAAGGTACGATGCGAAAACTCCGCTCGAAGGTCTGCTCGTTTGTGGCGCCGACCAAGGTTTCGTTGGGATCGTCGGCACGCTTACGAGCGGCATTCAAGTGGCCAATCTAGTACTGCGTGCAACTTAAATTCACTTCGATCAATTCCCCAGACGAGCACCCACGATTCACCGCGAACGAATTTACCGCGATCGAGCGCCCGTTCATCGCCCATCGATTTATTTCCATTTTTGCCATCCCCCTACCGGCTTAAGTCAACCCCATGCCGAAAGACTTTCTCCAAGGCGTTTCCTGTGAGTATGACACGATTGTTATTGGCAGTGGTTTGGCGGGGCTGACGTGCGCGAATACCCTGGCTCGTGCCGGCCATCGGGTGCTGCTGCTGGAACAGCACTACAAGCTGGGCGGAATGGCGACGTGGTTCCGCCGGTCGCGCGGGCGGATCTTCGATATTTCGCTGCACGGTTTCCCCGTAGGCATGATTAAGAGCTGCCGCCGATATTGGACGCGGGAAATCGCCGACTCGATTATCCAACTCAAGCGGCTCAGTTTCGACAACCCGATGTTCGCGCTGACGACTTCGTTCGACCGCGACGATTTTGTCCGATTGCTAACGCGAGATTTCCGTGTTCCCGCCGAAACCGTCGCTTCGTTCTTCGAAGCCGTTCGCGGCATGAATTTCTACGACGATCAATCAACAACAGTCGGCCAACTCTTCGAACGGTTTTTTCCAGGCCGCGAGGATGTCGTTCGGCTGCTCATGGAGCCAATCGCCTATGCCAATGGATCGACGTTGGAAGACCCGGCAATTACCTACGGCATCGTCTTCTCAAACTTCATGTCGAAAGGAGTCTATACCTTCCGCGGCGGGACTAACCGACTCATCAAGCTGATGCACAAGGAGTTGGAACGCAACGGCGTCGATGTGCGCATTAAGTGCGATGTGGAACGTATCCTGGTGAATCATCGCCGCCAAATCACCGGCGTTCGCGTCGGCGGGCGAGAAATCAAGTGTGCCACCGTCGTGTCGAATGCGAATTTGAAGTCGACGATTTTTCGCTTGGTCGGTGAACGGCATTTCGATCCTTCGTTTGTTGACGAAGCCCGTGCCATTCGGCTGAACAGTTCCAGCACGCAGGTTTATATCTCGATCAAACCCGGAGAGATGATCGACCAGCGCTGCGGCGATTTGTTGTTTAGTTCGACGGCGCCACTCTTCCGCACCGATTTGCTGCTCGGCAAGAACATCACCAGCCGGGAGTTTTCTTTTTACTATCCGGAGCTTCGTCCAGACTGCGACCGCTGTTTTATTGTGGCTAGCACGAATGCGCGATACGAGGATTGGGCATTTCTCGGCGATGAAGATTACGAATTGGCAAAACGCGACCTCGTCGAATCAACCTTCGCATGTCTCGAAAAGTATGTCCCCAACATCCGTACCATCAGCGATCATGCCGAAGCGTCCACGCCGCGCACTTTCGAACACTATACTCGCCACGCCAACGGAGCCAGTTTCGGCACAAAATTTGAGGGGTTGGCCATCAGTCGTGGGCTGCCGCAGCAAGTGTCGCGGTTGTATCACGCCGGCAGCGTGGGCATTATCATGTCGGGCTGGCTGGGGGCGATGAATTATGGAGTGATTGTGGCCAATGAAGTCGATGCCATCTTGACGAAGTCGCCGGGTGCGCAATTGGCGCTGGCCACGGAATGAGCCCTTTCGCCAACCAACCAGGCGCGGCAGCGCAGGGCGACCGATTGGGTTGTGCTCGATCGGATTCCGGCGTCAACGCGGCGAGTCAACATGCAACGCCTATGAGTACTACTGAAATCCGTGCGGCAATTCCGCATCGAGAGCCATTTTTGCTGATTGATGAGATTATCGAACAGTCCGACGAGCGAGTTATTTGTCGCAAGACATTTGTTGCGCACAATTGGTGTTTTACCGGCCACTTCCCTGAATTCCCTCTCGTGCCCGGCGTGTTGCTGTGCGAAGCCGCCCTACAGGCTGGCGCGGTTTTGATGTCGCGACGCGGAAACAATGGCAGCGACACGATACCCGTTGTCACGCGGATGAACAACGTCCGATTCAAACGCACGATACGCCCCGACGAAACGATTGAAATCGACGTGCAGCTCCGCGAAAAGCTGGCCGACGCATTTTACTTCGATGCCCAAGTCACTTGCGACGGAAAACTTGCTGTCAGATTCGACTTCGCTTGTATGTTGGCCAGTAGGTCGCGCGAACCGAGCGCAACCTAAGGCACAAACCGATTCGACCGTTGCATCCTTGGTCGGTTCGCGGCGGCAACTTTGGTGAAACTGGATTGATGACTGACTTTCTACAACTCGCCGGCAAGACGTTTCTGGTGCTCGGCGTTTCCAATCGCAAGAGCATCGCATTTCATGTCGGCCAAGTGCTGACAAAACACGGCGCCGACGTGATTTATTCAGTTCGCAGCGACTCTCGCCGAGACAAGGTTCTGCCGCTGGTTGGCAATGCACCAGTTTTGATGTGCGATGTCGAACGCGAAGATCAAATTGCTCGGCTCCGCGATCAGGTCGCTGAAATGCGGCCAACATTGCACGGCCTGCTGCACAGCATCGCTTCGGCCGACTTTGCGGCCCTGGCGGATCCCACGTCCGGCTTGAAGCCTTTCCACGAAACTCCCAAGGCAACATTTTTACGCGCGGCCGACGTTTCGTGTTATTCGCTGATGTCGCTGTCGAATTGCTTCCGAGAAGTTTTCGATCCCGACGCGTCCGTGGTGGCTGTTTCGATCTCCACGACGCGGATGGCCGCGGAAAACTACGGCTATATGGCCCCGATCAAGGCCGCCCTCGATTCGTCGCTCGCATTCCTGGCGAAATCGTTCAGCAAGTTTTCGCGCGTGCGATTCAATGCCGTCTCGCCGGGGCTGCTGAAAACGGCGTCGTCCGCGGGCATACCGGGCTATGTCGACGCCTATCTCTATGCCGAGCAAGTCACGCTGAGAAAGGAGGCCGTCAAGACCGATGAAGCCGCCAATGCCGCGGCGTTTCTGCTCAGCCCTCGTTCCAGCGGCATCAATGCTCAGCAGATCGTCGTGGATGCTGGAATGAGCGTGAATTATTTCGACCGCGACCTGATTCGCCGAGCGATCCGCGAATAACAGTCGATATTACGCTTTGCCAAGACCATGCAATTCGTTTGCCGACAAACTTGCGTCCGCGATACGGTCGCAGGGCCGTTTCAAACGGCCAGTTCCGAGGATCGGTTCGTGCAAGTCGTTGCGCCGAAGCGCAAGGAAATTGCATCACTCGCGCTAGGGTAGCAAATCGGCGACTCGAATCGCACCGAAGTCATCCAGTCCGATGACAACGCTCACCTTGTCCTCACGACGATAGATACGCTGTTCGTGAAAACCGGGCATGGGGACCGGGCCGCTTGGATTGCTGAACACTTCCATCTGGCCATCGAGCAAGTTCAAGATCCAATAATAAGGAATTGCCGCGCGGGCGTAGATTCGCGCTTTGCTGCGACGGTCGAAAGGTAATGAGCCGTCGGCAACTTCAACCACCAACGATGTTTCCGCCGCTCGAGGAAGTGCGAGGGGTCGATCGTTGAGGATGTCGCTGACAACGACCACGTCTGGTATGGGTTGACTGTCCTGCATGACAACCTCACCATTGGGCAGCGCGCTCCATCCCTGCGGCAACAGCGGCCGCAGCGATTCGAGCAGCTTTTCAACGGCCGCATCATGCCGCAAGCTGGTACGAGCCTTGCGAACGATCACGTCTTCCAGGAACTCGACGCGCCTCTCCGGTTTCAACGATCCCGACGCCACGATGCGTTGATATTCTTCGACCGTAAGTCGTTCGATGGGAAATGGCGGCGGCAAATCATCGGGCCAATTGTTAAGCGTCATCAAGACTCTTCGTCCAGCTTCGGATGTTATTGCCATACACTTCCCACCCTATGCCGCGAAGCGAAAGCGGAACAGATGCCCGTTTCATCGTTCGTTTTTCTGGCTGAGAATCCATGATCAATTACTCGATCGCTCCGCCTGCGACCGCGAGCTTATTTAGTTCCAGCGCAAGCATCAAGACATTGATTCCCGAACCGATGCCCAGTAGGGCGACTCGATCGCTGGACTGATAATGGCCGCGTTCGATGCCGACGGCCAGTGTCGTTGGCATGGCTGCAGCGCCTGTGTTGCCAAGCCACGGAAAGGTAATAAAATCGATGGCGGGGTTGATGCCAAAGGTTTCCAGCATCAGTTTGCGCTGCGGCGCCCCAACCTGATGACAGGCCGTTTTGTTAATATCGCTGATCGACCAGCCCAGTTCGGTCAAGAAGTGGTCGAAAGTCTCGCGGCCAATCGCCACTCCCTCGTGCATCAGCGTTTCGGCATCCGTCTGCATGGTGGGCTTCATTCCGCCGACGGCAGCTTCATCGCGGCCGCTGTGACAGAGTTCGTGACCGGCGGAATTACAACGGATCGTTGCCGACAGCAGGCGATTGCCCGTACGGCTGAGGTCGCGATGGACGAGCAACGCGGCGGCGCTTGCAGAACCGATCGTAAGCGACGCCATCGCGGGCTTCACCGATTCGCGCGTCAACGACTGATTGGCGTTGAGCATTTCGATCGTCGTTGCAATCAATTCTCGACTGCCTTCAGTGCCGACGACCAGGCCTGCGCGAATTTGCCCTAACTCGATCATGTTCGCGACTTGCACCATGCCATTCAGTACTCCCAAGCACGCATTGGAAACATCGTAAGTGGCGCAACCGCGCGGCAACTCCAACCGATG
Organism: Pirellulales bacterium; assembly: GCA_020851115.1. Lineage (GTDB taxonomy): Bacteria > Planctomycetota > Planctomycetia > Pirellulales > JADZDJ01 > JADZDJ01. The sequence goes on along the minus strand of JADZDJ010000160.1, from coordinate 40,414 downwards.
GTGTACGCCGCAGGAGGTCGCTGGCTCCAAGAAATCACGACACACCGATCCGTGAATCAGCGCCCCAATCTCGTGCCGGTCGATTTCTGCGGCTTCCAGCGCGCGACGAGCCGAGACGACGCTGATCTCGCTGGGCATCGTTCCGGGCTTCCAAAATCGGCGCTCGCGAATGCCCGTCATCAACTCCAAGCGCCCCATCGGCAACCGCAGCCGCGAATAGAGCGGCTCCAAACGGCATTCCAATTCGTCGGATGAAACAATTTCCTCCGGCAGCGTATAGGCGAGCGATTCGAGGCAGACGTGGTTGTAAACCATAGGGGCAGAAACCGGAGAATTGGGGAGTTGGCAACTGGAATTTATCGTTATCGAGATCTTCAATCGCCGACGAATCCGGACGATTTTTACGTTTTTCCGCGGCCGGCAGCTACCGCTACGATACGCAGTTCATCAAGTCACAAGCATTTGGAACTTAAAATTCTAGCGAAGTTGTTGGAACGATGAAGCCGCCGGGTAGGGCGTTGGGGCACCTCGATTGCTCAACCCCGACGCTCGTGGCGATGCTAGCACACGATCTAGCGGTTGTGGCTCGAGAAGGCCGCAAAATGCCGGAAATACTTGCACTTTATTTTCCGGCGGATACATTCGCTCGAACTTGCAACTCTGGCCTGATGACCTGGTCGGAAGGTTTGCAATTGCGGTGCCGCAGAATGCAAGGTCGATCGGCGGGGCGTTGGCTGAAGTGGATTTTCAGCCGGTAGCCTGACCGAACTTTGCGAAGATCCGCGATGCCGACGTTTCAAGGAGGAAAAGTTTACGAGGCCCACAGGATAAGGAAATCCCTCTGGCGTAGTGCCCAGAACGGATGCGAGTCGCCAACCACTCATCCCAGAGTACACCGATGCGTTAGGGACGACGCACGAGTTTCACTTGTTGCGAAGTCTTCGCCGGTATCTCTCCGGAAAGATGAAAGCCATTGCTTGCTGGTTGCGATTTTGTTTCCCGAACAGCGCCAGAGCACGAGTGTGCCTCCAAGGGTCGTTTCCATTCATTTTTTTACGGACACAAGATGTGTCGCAAGGAGGAACCCAATGCGTAAGAAGCCATTGATTGGATTGAATGCCGATTACCGTTCCGCCAAGAAAGATTCGCCGGCGTTTACGTACCTCGCCGCCGGCTACTACGACTGTATTCAAGCCGTGGGTGGCATCCCCGTGATCTTGCCGCCGCAGGCCGACGCGGACGATACAAATCAAATCTTGGACCAACTCGACGGCGTGGTGCTGGTCGGCGGAGCCGATCTCGACCCGCGAAATGACGGTTTCATGTTGCACCCCAGCGCCCGGCTGGTCAACAGTCGGCGAGAGCAATTCGACCGCTTGCTGACCCGACTGGTTGCCAAACGCCGTATTCCGGTGTTCGGCATTGGATCGGGAATGCAATTACTCAACCTCACGCTCGGCGGCAATCTGTTTCTGCACCTCCCGGAAGATCTGCCGAAAGCGATCCCGCATTTCGACTCGCTCGACCCTGCGCATCGCCACGGGTTGGAAGTTGTTCCCGGCACGCTGATGGAGCGAGTCTTCGGCGAGGGAGAAATTCGCGTCAACAGCATGCATCACATGGCCATCGACGAACTTGCCCCTGGCCTCCTCATCAGTGCGCGTTCGCCGGACGGCGTTATCGAGTCGTTCGAGAGCAAAGACAGCGATTGGTGGGTGCTCGGCACTCAATTCCATCCAGAAGCCGAAAGCGCGTCGGCGATCGATATTCGTATCTTCGAAGAATGGATCGTAGGCATTACCGGCGAAGTGCCGCAGGCACTACAACTGGCGGCGGCTTAATCGCAGCTTCCAGCAGTCGGGCCAGTGCAGGATGCTCGAGCTACACTTGACGCATCTCAAACAAATTCACGGTTTGCTTGACGAATGTATCGCCGCCGGGAACACTCAATGGACCAAATACGTTTGGTTCACCCACGCTCAGCCCCGCGCGGCGGCATTCGTCGGGAAACGATTCGGCTTTCACTCGCTGCGGATCGGTGAGCAAACCCATGCCACCGGCCCGCAGCGACTGCTTGAAGGCTGCGGCTATCAGGCGACAATAATCTCGCTCGTAGAGTACGTCGGCGGCGACAACAACGTCAAAGTCGTGCAATTCGATCGGAAACGCGCGCCAATCAACGGAACGTACCGTAGCGGGCGGCAGTTCGTTCAGCATGACGTTCAGACGCACGAACTGTAGCGCATCGGAATAGTAATCAACCGCAGTGACTTCAAATCCGGACGCCAATGCTGCCATTGCGGATAGCCCCGAACCGCAGCCAAGCTCCAGCATTCGACGTCCGCGGCCGTTTTCTTCCGAAATCCGCTCGGCCAGTACATAGGCCGATGGCCAAATTTCGGCCCAATACGGCAGCCGCTCATCGCGGGCAAAATCGCCCTCATCGATCAAGTCGTCGGCTGAGCGCGGATGACGCAACTCGAAGCGTCGCCCGCCGATAGCGATTTGATGCTCGACAACATCAAACCGTCGACGCAATTCTATCTCGAGTTCGGCGCAACTAGTCGTCGGTCGGTCGCTGGGTGGTTGCTTTACACTCACTTGGCCGATTGTAGCGAGGAAATTTTCAAAAGACACCGTCTGCGTCACTCGGGAAAGCTGTTGTGATTGGGCACTTCGGGTCGATGAAATCATGGCGAGCGATTCGGAATTGCTTGTAGGAGGGGGAATCTCTTCCCCGACGGAACCAAATTCCGGCATTCGGACAACGGTTTCGCCTCTTACAGGCGCCTTACGATTGGCTCTCCGTCTTTGCGGAGCGATAGACGCGAGACGACCGGCCGTTGGATGAATATTCCACGGCTGAAACGCAACCGAGGGTAGATTCATTCCGCGGCATGGATGTGCGGATTCTTCAGCCATGCCAGCTCCCGCACCACATTTTCATCTGCTCGCCGAGGCAAGTCGGCGTAATCGCTGTGGAAATTGGCGATTTGTGCTGCAAACCGCCGACGGCCGGCGAGAGCTTGAGGTAAAAGACGCCGAGCCAGATGCCAGCGGCGAACGACTCGAATTGCTGGCCGTCGTCCGCGGGTTAGAGGCATTGGATCAGCCTTCTCGCGTCACGCTGCACACGGTGAGCGCATCCGTATCGAAGGGGTTACGATACGGTCTCGACGAGTGGCGCACCAATGCCTGGCAATGGGAACGCCATGGCGAAATGGTCCCCATTAAAAACAGCGATCTCTGGCGCCGGATCGACCATGCGCTTCGATTCCATGATGTTGATTGCCGATTGTGGCGGTTGGATGCAGCTCACCTCGCGGAAGATGGTATACGACGAACGGCCGAAGACGATGAGCCGATTGTTCACCTCAATGTCGCATCATCCAGGCGATCGAAGCAGCATGTCTGCTGCGGAAGTATTGCACGACTGCCATTTACCGATCTGCAATCGCCCGAAGACGTTGCGATGGCTGCCGCCGCACTCGAAGACGTCAAACACTTCCAATCGACGCACCGCAAACGGCGTTTCTGGCTGGCGGTTCGACGGCGAATTCGAGAGGGACTTGCCGCGCTTCGCCTGCGACTGGGGCAGTTCGGCACAGGGATACTTCCCCGCCCGTGGTTCGAATAGTCGGGTCAGACCGCCGAATACCAATGCATCAGAACTCCGCCATTAAATTCCACGCATTTTGTGCAATTTGTCATTTCACACCTAGCGAATCGCCAGCAAGCACGGCAAAATCGACCTGCTGTCGGACGCAATTTGGAGGACACGGAAGTGCGCACTACGGTTGAACTGGAGAAAGTCAGCGCCTTGTTGGAAGGCCGCCACGAAAACCCTTTTGAAATCCTTGGGCCGCACACGGTCGAAAATGCCGGACGACCGGCGGTCGCCGTGCGAGCCTATTTGCCGCACTCGCAACAGGCTTGGGTGCTGCATCCCAAGCATGGCGGGGTCGTCCAATCGCGTCCGATGCGGCGAATTCATCCCGCCGGCTTGTATGAAGCCATTTGTCCGGCTGAAGAAAATAAAACATCCAGCGATTATCTGCTGAAAGTAGTCGATCAGCGCGGCGAACAATTCACGATGCACGATCCTTACGCCTTTCCGCCGCTGCTCACCGAATACGACTTGCATTTGCTCGGCGAAGGCAACCATTGGCAGAGCTATCGCAAGCTAGGGGCTCATCGTCGCACGGTCGGCGGCATCGAAGGCGTGAATTTCGCCGTTTGGGCGCCAAATGCACAGGGCATCGCAATCGTCGGCGATTTCAACGCCTGGGACGGTCGACGCCATCCGATGCGAAAGCATATTCCCAGCGGCATTTGGGAGCTGTTCGTCCCCGAACTTCGGGAAGGAGCGCTCTACAAGTTTCGAGTGCGCCAGTCGCACGGCGCGGAGATCGAAAAATCCGACCCCTTTGGTTTTGCCGCCGAAGTTCCGCCGCGGACGGCCTCGAAAGTGGTCGATCTGGAAAGTTATCAATGGCAAGATCAAGCGTGGATGACGGAACGCCAGGGCCGTCAGGCGCTGGACAAAGCGCTGTCGTTTTATGAAGTTCACCTCGGCAGTTGGCGGCGACCGGGCGACGATCCGACGCGCTGGCTCAGCTATCGCGATCTTGCGCACCAATTGGCCGAGTATTGCGTTGAAATGGGCTACACGCACATTTCGCTGCTGCCGGTGAGCGAGCATCCGTTTTCGGGAAGTTGGGGCTATCAAACGGTCGGCTACTATGCCGCCACCAGCCGCTACGGCTCGCCGCAAGATTTCATGTATTTCGTCGATCATTGCCACAAAAATGGCATCGGCGTGGTGATCGACTGGGTTCCCGCTCATTTCCCGCGCGACGATCACGGCTTGCGGAGATTCGACGGCACTGCACTCTACGAGCACGAAGACCCGCGCAAAGGGGAACATCCCGACTGGGGCACGCTCATTTTCAACTACGGCCGCAACGAAGTGCGGAACTTCCTCATCAGCAACGCGCTATTTTGGCTGGATAAGTATCATATCGACGGCCTGCGCGTGGACGCGGTTGCATCGCTGTTGTATCTCGATTACAGCCGCGAACAGGGACAATGGATTCCCAACGAATACGGCGGACGCGAGAATTTGCAGGCCATTTCATTCCTCAAGGAATTCAACATTCAATCGCATTTGCAGCACCCCGGTGTGTTGACGATCGCCGAAGAATCGACCGCCTGGCCCAGCGTGTCACGGCCAACCTACGTCGGTGGCCTGGGTTTCAGCTTAAAGTGGAACATGGGGTGGATGAACGACACACTGCGATATTTTCGCAAGGATCCGATTCACCGCACCTATCATCACGACGAGTTGACGTTTTCGTTGATCTATGCCTTCCACGAAAACTTTGTGCTACCACTGTCGCACGACGAAGTAGTACACGGCAAGCATTCGCTGCTCGATCAAATGCCCGGCGACCTCTGGCAGAAGTTTGCCAACTTGCGACTGCTGTACAGTTATATGTGGACGCATCCGGGCAAGAAATTGATCTTCATGGGAAGCGATTTCGGCCAGTGGAACGAATGGAATTACGATGAAAGCCTGCAATGGCACCTGCTGCAATGGGAAACGCATCAGGGAGTCAAAAAGCTGGTTGCCGATTTGAACCGAACCATCCGTCGCGAACCGGCGCTGCATGAGGTGGATTTCGAGTACACCGGCTTCGAGTGGATCGATTGTCACAACTGGCAGAGTAGCGTGCTGGCCTACGTTCGCCGCGCGAAAAACCCACAAGATTTCGTCGTCGTCGCCTGCAACTTCACGCCAGTGCCCCGCGAAGGTTATCTACTTGGCGTGCCCGAGCGATGTTGGTACGAGGAGATTCTGAACTCCGATTCGCAATACTACGGCGGCAGCAACATGGGTAACGGCCCCGGCATTATGGCCACCGACACGATGGCCCACGGCCGCCCGCACTCGATCGAAGTGACACTGCCGCCGCTGGCTACTATCGTGCTTAAACCGCGGCGGTAGGACAACTCCGGGCGAATGGCTTGCTTGGAATCATTGATGGGTGAGATGCGGACGATATCATCGAGGAGGGCGGCATCGCAGCCTGCTGGCTCCGTGGTTCCGCCAGCAGCGGGAATATTTTGCTCGAGTTCGGGCACTTCACTTCCGTTTGCAGGTTGCCCCACGCCAAGAAGCTGCCACCAAAGCAGACGATGAAAGTCAATTCTGGGCGACGAATGACTCTACGGTGGCGCGGCGCCAGAGTTGATCGAGTTCGGCGGTGTTACTGATGTGATAGATTGCAGACAAAGCGCGGTCGCTGCCCTCCGCCATCGAGAGATCGACAAAATCCACCAGTTTCTTATGCCCGCCGCGATCGACGAGGAATCTCGCCAGCGCAGCACTTTGGCCGTAGAACGCCGTTTGACGGGTAGGTGGGGGATATTCGGTCATCTGCAGTAAGTCGTCGACCGAGAAACTCGAAGCACTGAGCATTGCAGATTGGGCGTCACGCCGGTGTCCGCTTTGAGTTTGAGGAGGATCAGCAAGAATCGCCATCCCTTCATCCGCCCAGCGTGGTAGCGACCGATCGAGAAACTTATCCGCCAGCACAATGTGGGTCAATTCGTGCGGCAGTGCAGCAGTCAATGGATCGGTACAGTCGGCTCGGAGATCAATTCGTCGGCAGACGAGTCGGCCTCCGCTGACGCGAACCGTCGAGCAGCCGCTCGATGACTCGCCGCTGTGGCCAACGGCCGCGGCATAGGCGGCGGCCGTCGGATGAACGACGACACAGCATCTGCAATTGCTCCAAGATGAATTGGACTCCGCTTCGCCAAGCCACCTCTTTGCCAACTCATCGCGTTTTGATTCGCAATTCCTGGCCAATTGCTGCGCCAACAAGGCATCCGTTGAGTAGGTCAGGAAGTTTTTTGTGCAGCAGCGATGCCAGCGAGCGCTGGTCGTCGGCGGTGAGGCAGATTTCGCAACGGTACCGGCGGTGTGACCAATGAGTAGCAGAACAATCAGGCCCAGATTACGAAAAGCCATAGGTCGCCCAGCTCGCGGGTAATTGGAAAATGGATCAGGTTCCCGCACGAATTGCGAGTTCGATGCCAAAGAGCGGGCAGAAAAACAGGGCGAGGTTGGATCGCAATGCCGAAACTACTGCGCCAATTGAACTTGCGAGCGAGACTCCGCTGTAGAAAAGTGGTAGAATCTAGTGTTGCTATTCCGCAACATGCCTAGGCGACGAGCATGACGAGCCACGATTCTACGCGGTTACGAGTGGGAATGGGTGCATGCTGGCAGCACCGCGTTTTAGCAATCGAGCGGACAGTGGCGTGCCGCCTTGTTTGACCATGCCGCAAACTGGCAATTACAATAGGATTTTGAGACTTTCTCATCGCTATCCCCATCTGCACGATCATCATGAAAAATCTCCGATCCGGTTCAACTCGGCCACGGGCCTGTAGCCGCCGCTTGGCGATTGTCGCCATACTTGCGACGGCGTCGCTGGCGTTGACCGATCATCCTTTGCTTGCCGCTGGTCCGCAATCCAATCGGGCAATTCCCAAGGGCTATCGCAAACTTGGCCCCGGCGTGGAAACCACGATTGCACCGAAAATCGACACCAACGACACCGTTACCCAGCACGACGTTGTCGAAATTCAATCGGCCGGTTCGGAGCTCGATTGGAAACCCGACACGCAATCGCCTAGCACGACTCTAAAAGCTCTCACACAAAACATTCCCTTTCGCCGCAGCGTGTGGTATTTGGAATTCATCTATAAGCCGCTGCGGATGATCGATGTCGAAATGCCGGATGCTGACGGCAAAATGGAAAAGAAAACCGTCTGGTACCTGATCTACCGCGTGAAAAATCTTGGCGGCCACTTGCAACCGGCCGCGAAAGACGATGGCCACACGCACGAAAACGAGTTGGTCGACTATCCCGTGCGATTCTTTCCGCAGTTCATCCTGGAAAGCCAAGAATATCAGAAGGCCTATCTCGACCGCGTGCTGCCGCTGGCGATCCCGGCCATCGAGCATCGCGAAGATCCCAATCGTCGGCTACTGGACAGTGTCGAAATCAGCAAAACACCGATTGAAGTCAGCAAGCCTGGCGAAGATAAAAGCGTGTGGGGCGTTGCGATGTGGACCGACATCGACCCGCGAATCGACTTTTTCTCGATCTACGTCAAAGGCCTGACGAACGCCTATCGTTTCGTCGATCCGCCTGGTGCCTATCAAAAAGGCAAACAGCCCGGTTATGGCCGCCGAATTGCCCAAAAAACTCTGAAATTGAACTTTTGGCGTCCAGGCGACACCTATGATGTGAACGAACGAGAATTCTATTCAGGAATCCCTGGCAAGGTTGACCACGAATGGATTTTCCGGTAGAAATAGTAGTTTCAACTGATTTCAACGACGGGAATCGGAAAACGAACAATGCATGTATGAAGGATGAACGGCGGTGGCTTCACTGGCACCGATTTTCCGTTCAGAATTCATCATGTTGCCGCCGCCCCGTGATTCCCGTTTCCTTCGTGGTAAATTGATCGGTCATGGCACATAAAAAAGGTCAAGGTTCCAGCCGCAATGGTCGCGACTCCAACGGTCAACGCCGCGGCGTAAAGCGATTCGCGGGCGAGACGGTTATTGCCGGCAATATTATTATTCGCCAAGTGGGGAACACGTTCCATCCTGGCCGAGGAGTCGGCCAAGGCAAGGACTTCACGCTCTTTGCCCTAGTTGATGGCGTTGTGAAATTTGACCGAGAAGGTCGACGCGTGAACGTCGTCGCGGCAGCGAATTGACCCAATGATACTCATTTCGGCGGCGGCTCCTTCTGCCGCCTGTGACGCTCATCCTCTCGAAGCGCCTTGCGCTGGTAGCCGTTGTGTAGCGGCTGGCTGTCTTTCCGCTTTTCGATTCGCCATCAAACCGGCTCGGCCGAATTTGGTTGGCTACTGATATTCAAGACGTTGCTGCGAACGTCGTCAAATTTGGTATTATCGCGCTGTCTGCTTCGATCCTACGCCATTTGTCCGATCGTGACGAATTTGCGGTCAAAGCCAGCCATTGTAGCTGCTATCGCCCGCACAGCCCTTCGCTTGAGGCAATCATCGTTACGTCAACCTAGACTGAAATAGAAGCCGCGGCTGCCTTGCCGCCAACCGGGGCTCGCTGAACATTTTTCTGCGGCAAGCTTTCAATCGAGAGAGGGGAAACACAATGGAGATCAAAGCACTGGTTGCAAACAGCTCGAACGAAGCTCGCAAGAACATTACCCGATCGTTGAACGAGATTGGCGTCAATGGCATTGCGGAAGCTAACGACCGCAAGCAAGCAGTCGAACTGCTGCAAAAGGGCCAGTTCGACGTGGTCTTTGCCGACTACAATTCTCAAGGCAATGAAGCCGAAGAACTCGGGAAAGCCGTCCGCAAGCTGAACCACCATACGCCGATTATCGTAACGGCTCCGCAGACGAAGAAGGTCGAAGAATTGAAGAAGGCTTGTCCGACTGCCTCGACCTACTTAACGATGCCGTTCACAACTGAGCAGCTCCGCAAAACGATGCGCGAATGCATTCCAACCGTTGCCGGTTAATCAATTCGCGATGAACGCTTCAAGGCCATGCATGCTTCGCGGGCGTGCATGGCCTTGTCAGTTGCGATCGGCCAGCCAATCGCGACTATTCTGATCTGCGGCACTGGAAAATTTCCATGTCAAGCTGCGATTGAAGCCAGCAATCTGGGAAATTCACCCGGCTTGCTGAGCGTGGCCACGTCGAAAGCGATCTCCAACGGATGTGACGCGAAATTTCAGTCTGTAAGTCACCCGTCGAATCCGGCAACGGAGAGGGACGCTAGCATTCACCCATCGCGTATGGAGTTGCGTGCGAGAAATAAGGTTCTTGTTCACACACCGAGAATCGATTTCTCACAGCTTGTCACTGGGAACTCTATCCACGATTGCATCGAACCGCGGCGGTGTTCGGCGAAAAATTTCGCCACTCATGAACGCCTTTCAGATCGGCTCTGATCGTTGGATGGCAAGCTATTCCAAAAATGCCAATTCTTCCGGTCAAGTTGGTCTTATCGTTGAACCGAACCTAAACAACAACCGTTCTCTGCGGCGTTGCGCGACAAGTGCATGCGTTGCTATCACGCTAAAATCCATGAATTCATCGCTCGAGGTGTGAAGGTGGCTCGCTATTTTGAGCAGATTTGCAGAGCGTGTGTACTCGTTTATGCGATGGTGTTCGCGTCATCCAATGCGGCCGCGCAATTGATCGATAGCGATGTTGTCTTCGCGTCCGATCAAAGCGATGAGGCGCAGCCGCTGTTGCCGCTATCGCCATTATCCACACCGCCGCAGGCGCCTCGATCTTATTACACCGGCGCGTCAACTTCGACGTCGACCGCGTCCAATTCAAACATCACGGCCGATCCGCTTGTCGGCAATTCGGCAGTTGGCTGTCCCAACGGCGATTGCGGCACGGTTGCGGGTTGCCAATGCGGGCAGCATTACTGTGGCAATTGCGATTGCGGCAATTGCTGTAACGGTTGCTTTCCGCGGTGGTACGTTGAGGCCGAGGCCATCTTCCTGTGGCGCAACAACGATTCCGTGGTCCAGCCGGTCGTGTTGTCGAGCCAAACCACAAGTACGGTTTTTAATACGCACAGTGCCGATTTCGACACCGGCATTGGTCCGCGCACCCTGATCGGTCTGCGCACCAGCCAATCCAGCGCTTGGGAGTGCCAGTATTTCAGTGCCATCGATATGACCGGCAGCGGCAGCGTCATCAGTCCCGGTCAGTTGACCACTCCCGGCCAGTTTCCGCAGCTTCCCGGCTGGAGCAACTTCAGCGCTGCGAGCGTCGATTACAGCAGTGAATTGCATAATGTGGAAATCAACTATTTGCGATATTGGAACAACTTGTCGCTGTTGGGAGGATTTCGCTTCGTACGATTGAGCGAAAACTATGGCCTGAGCGTCTACGATATCGGCCGTGACGCCTACAACACTCACAGCGAGAACAATCTATTCGGTGCCCAGCTCGGCGGCCGCTGGCGAGAATGTCGCAACAAATTCTTTTGGGAATTCACCGGTAAGGCCGGCATTTTCGGCAACGACGCAAACCAATCTCAATTTTTAACCAGCGGCGATGGCTCGACGATTCAGCGAAATATTACCAGCTATCAAAGCTGCGTGGCCTTTGTCGGCGATCTAAATCTGTCGATCGGATTCCGCATGAACCAGGTCTGGGCTGCACGCTGCGGCTACAACGTGATTTGGATCGACCAAGTTGCCTTGGCGGCGGATCAATTGGATTTCAACCTCGGAACGAACGCAGGTCGCGCCATTGCGACCAACGGCGACGTGATACTGCACGGCATCAACGTTGGTCTTGAAGGCCGCTGGTAGCCGACGACGCCATGGGATCCGATGTGCGTTTTTTCGACAAATGCGTTTCGATCGGCCCCTATTTGTTCCGGAGCGCCGGTAGAAGAGGCGATTTCAGGACAGCCCGCACGGCCAGCAAGCCGGCCAGCACGCCAACGATCAACACCGTGAACAGCGTCGCCGCCAGGCTCGGCCATGGAATGGTCGCATTGCCAGCGAACAGATGGGGCAGCAGCGCGACGAGCGCGGCAATTACGCCGCTAGCCAGCCCGCCCATAAGCAGCCAGGCGTTTTCCAGCATCACCATTTGAACGAGACGACTCCGACGAAATCCAGCGGCTCGCAGCAAGGCCAGCTCGCCGCGACGCTCGACGACGTTACGAAGCTGCACAGTCGCTAATCCAAAAGTGCCCAGCAGCAGGCCCAGGCCGCCCAGCGAACGAAACATGGCCAGGTAGGCGTTCTGCACGGCAAACAGGTCGGCCAGTCGCGCGGCAGTCGCCTGCGTATCGAACCCATAGTCTCCCAGGTTGGTTTCGAGTGCCGCAGCGACTCGATTGGCTTTGGCCGGCGGCGACTCGATCAGAAACATCCGATAGCCGCTGGTTTCGGGGAATACCTGGAGAAAATTGCGTTCGCTCATCAGCAAATCGCCTTGGAAGATGCTGTTTTTGAGCAACCCGACGACTTGAAGTTTCAACGTGCCGTCGCGCGGCAAATCGATTTCAAAAATTTGGCCGACGCCACCGTACAGATGCAGGCTGTAGAGAGCGGTGTTTTGGTCGATGACAACGGGAATGACGTCGGGGTCGCGATTCTCTAGCAGCAATCTCCACGGTATCTGATCGGGGTGAGAAGCTTCCGCGATGGCATGGCTTGAAAGCGTTGCGGCCCATGCAAAGCCGCCGCGTTCGATAAACTCCTCTGGCAGTCCTAAAATCCGTGGCTGTCGTGATTGGAACAAATTCAGACAACTAGCCTCGTCGCCCCTTTGGACGCGAAGCGAGAAGATTTTCAGTCGATCGATTCTTGCCCCGGCTTCGAGCGACGAGAAAAGATCTTGGGTAGTTTGGCTGAATCCCAATTCGTCTCGTCCCTTAGAATTATTCATATTCTGGTAAATTGGTTGGTCGGATTGGGCAATGAGTGCAAGCCCGCCGTCGCCAGAGTTGAACTTTGGACCGGTTGACGACGGGGCGAGTTGGAACGCACTGAGCGATGCGATGAGAAAGCACGCGGTGGCGGTCAGGCCGATGGTTAGGGTACTGCGCATTGGAAAACGGCTGCTATTGCGGATCGCCAATCGCACCAGCGGCGGACAGACACCGATGAGAGATGAGTCTTGGTCGAAACGCAACATGTTCCAGATCGTAACCAGAATCGCCGTCAAAACGAGCGCGCCGGAGCCGAGAAACAGAAGCGATTGCGACTCGTTGGCAAATCTTGTCGCGCCAAGTCCGCAGGCGACGGCGACAAACAGCGCGAATATCGCGAACCATCGTGGCCAGGCGGAGCGGCACGATGACCAAGAGCGGCTTTCCAAGCTTTCCCCGGCAAGTAGTCGCCGCACTGTCACTTTTCCTAACTGGCGCAGAGACCAAGCAATCGTCGCCAGCGATACGAAAAGGCCGCTGAGGTAGCCGATGATAAGTGTTGTCGGCGCAACGTACAGGCCGAGAAACGGCGCGGTAATCGCGCCAAGCCACCAAGTTTTCAGACCGGCGAGCATCAGCCAGGCGTAGCCGACTCCGAGCACGACGCCGGCCAAGGCGCCAACTTTGGCGACGACTGCGCCTTCGAGCAAATACGTCCACCGTGCGGCCGACCGTCGCCATCCGACAGCCAGCACGATGCCCAATTCCGCGGCGCGCGAATCGACGCCGAGCTTGAAGAGCAATAAGATCAACATCAGCGCCGCAATAATAATGAAGAAACTGAATGCTAAAAATAGACCGGCAAACGGCGTCGTGCCGGCGGCAGCTTTGAGGCCGAAGCGCTTGATCGGGATGAACTCGAAGCCCACTGAGGCGGGCGACAGCTTCTGCTCCAGTAATTTGGCGAGCGATTCCGGTGTTACGCTGCCGTTATTTTCGGATTTTGATGTCGTCGTTTCACTCGACGCAGCGGACGACCGATTGCGGAGGGAAATCTCGACATCGGGGATGCGAATCGACGTCGTATTACCAAAACGGCTGCCCCACAGCTTGCGACCTTGTTTCAAACTGATAAACCCCTTTGGTGTCGCGCGGTACTTCTTCCAATACTTGTCATCTTCATCGTGCGGCGGCAAGCTGCGAACGCGAGCCGAATCGTAGGGGAACGGTGGATTCCAGTCGGCGATCGATTCTTCGTCGGTCACGCCCTTCACTTCCGGAGTGAAGCTGCGATCGTCGGCAGGACCGACCAGGTTTACAATGTCTTTCAAGCGAAAGATGTGGCTAGATTCCACGACTTTGCCGTGCGTGCTTTCTGGCTCGAAATAGGTGAGCTCGATCGAATCACCAGGTTGCAGTTTCGCTCCTTGAGCCAATAAATCGCCGGCTACCCACGAATTCAGAACAATTTCATCGACCTCCAGTGGCGCAATCGGCTTGCTTTGCAGATCGACAAACGGACCCAGTGGTGGATCGGTGGTGAAGTTGACGGCAGCAATGGTTGAATAGGGAACCTTCCAGTTGCTGTTGGGAATCCGAATCAAATTCGCTAAGTAGGTGTAAGCAGGTTGAGCGCCCAGCGCGCCGAAGGCGTTCATCGCAGCCTGTTCGACCGCCGGCTCGAGCACCATTCGGTCGGTCGTTAAATTGAAGTAGCCACGTTCGGTCTTGCGAATCGACAGCCCATAATCGGCCAGAGTGGGATGCAGTGCTGCTTGAAGCAGCAGTTCGGCATTGATCGAAACGGCTTCACTCGCTGATCGACTCGCGACGATCACCGCGTTCACACGGCCATGAACTTCAACCATTCGCTGCAAGGATTCGACGGTCGTAAACGCGTTAAGCGGCGCTTGCTGCGAAGGGCGCAAGCCAAATCCGCCAAGCCCCGCGGCCGAGATGATTTCGCTCACCGTGAACCGCTGGCTGCGGATGGTTTCGGACTTGCGACCGAGCGGGCTATCGGCCGGGACATCCGCGGCTTGCGGCAATCGCAGCATGACCTGATCGCCGGGCCTCACTTGTAATTCGTCGGCAAGCGGCTGGTTGAGGACGATTTCGCCAGTCTTGGGAGGTTGTTGTGGGCCGCCGCGGCCGAACTTCCAAAACTCTGCCCCGACGCCCAACACGCTGACGCTGCCAGCATGCTGATGGTCGCTGCCGTCAGGTTTTGCAAGCGTTCCCTGGAGGACGATCGCGGGTAATGCGGCAGTGAAGTCATTCTGAAAGCCAGGGCTAAACGCGATCTCGTCCGCCAGCTCTGTGCGAAAGAATCGCGGCGCAACGAGCACGGAATCGATCCGCCCAAGTCGATCGACGATCAAGTGCCGCAAACTGCCACGCACAGAATCGCCGACCACGAGCGCGCCGGTCAATACTGCCGTTGCTGCCATCACACCCAGTGCGACGGCGAGATTCGTCCGCCAATGGTAGGCGAGGGAGCGAATGGCGAACCTTAGCATATATTAGCCGTGAGCGGTGAACGCTCAACCTGTGGGTTCATACCTGCCTTAGTAATCCAGAGTCCAGTTCCAGCCGTCGGTCGAACGTGGCTGCCAGATCGAGGCTATGAGTCACGGCGATCAGCATCGTTTGCTCTGCGCGCTGCAGTTCGTGCAGCAGCTTTCCTACGGAAGCCGCCGTGCCACGATCGAGATTTCCGGTAGGTTCGTCGGCTAAGAGCAACACTGGATTGCGGATCAAGGCGCGTGCGACCGCCACTCGTTGCTTCTCGCCCCCGGAGAGTTCGGCCGGACGATGGTCGAGGCGATTCGATAAGCCGACGCGGTCGAGCAGCATTTTGGCGCGGCCTATTAGCGCATCGTCTGCCGCGCCTGCGGCAATCGTCGGCAACAACACATTTTCGAGCACCGAACACTGCGGCAGCAAAAAATGATCTTGAAAGATAAATCCTATCCGCGCGTTCCGAAAATCGGCAAGTTGCGGCTCTGCAAGCGAAAAGGGATCACTTCCTTGCAGTTCGACGCGCCCTGCGGTTGGCCGATCGAGTGTGCCGACAATGTAGAGCAGGGTGCTCTTGCCGGAGCCGCTAGGCCCAAGGATCGCCACATTTTCACCGCGCGAAAGATCGAGCGACGCCCCGCGCAGTACAGTCAGCGGCTCGTTCCTAGTCGGGTATTTCTTCGTGATGTTTTCGACAATCAGATCCGGCATGATCACATTGAGGTAACTTCTGCAGTTCTGCGCGACGTAGAGCTTCGCCGCAGAGCTTTCCTGTGCGAAGCATGGAAACAAGAGCGTGGAGCGACATGGTAGGGGCTTGCTTGTCGGTGCATTGGCAACCACAATATCCAGTTCAATCCTTCGCAAAACTCCCATCCTACCACGTTTCTATGCCTGACGAGCAACCCCGTGTCATCCTAAGCGCCTTTGCCGACGAGGCGGCCAATCAAAAAACTGCTACCCAGCAGTTTGCCGCGCTGGCCGCGATTGGCCTTCAATATTACAGCATTCGATTCATCGACATCGGCAGCGGCATCAAGAACGTGATGAAGCTTTCCAAAGCCGAAATCACGAAGATACGCCACTTGGAAGATGAATATGGACTCAATGTGGCGTCGATTGGCTCGCCGATCGGGAAAATCAAGCTGGTCGATCGAGCCGACGGCACTAAGAACGCATATATTCCGTTCAAGAAGTATCTGGCCACCGACGTAAAGCGCGCCTGTGAGCTGGCTCACGCTTTTGAAACGAAGCTGATCCGCGGCTTTTCGTTCTATCCGCCCCGCGGCGAAGATCCGGCGCAGCACATTCCTCAAGTCGCCGATCACCTCGGACAAATTGCCGAGACTTGTCATCGTTCCGACTTGACCTTTGGACTAGAAATTGAAGCCAACCTCGTCGGACAAAACGGGCAAATTATGGCCGAGATTCACCGCCAAGTGAACCATCCGGCATTGGTGACCATTTTCGACGGTGGTAACATCATTTGCCAAGGATATACACAGGCCGAGGCGTTTCAGCAATATCAGGCGATGAAGCCCGGCATTGGTTGGATGCATATCAAAGACTATAAAGCTCCCAGCGGCGCGCGCCGACAGGGCCACATCGATGAAGGAGCACTCAAAAACTTCGTACCTGCCGATGTTGGCGACACGGCCCATGCCTTGATCCTGCGCGACTTCCGCGATCATATTCCGACGTTGGAAAAGAAACTCAAGCGCCGCGGCATTCCGGGAGTGTTCCTCGATCTGGAGCCGCATTTGAAAGGTGGCGGCCAATTCGGTGGTTTTAGCGGCCCTGATGGTCTAGGCGTCGCTGCCCGCAGCTTGTGCAAGGTGCTCGATCTGGCCGGCCTTCACTATCATCTGCGAGATTATGACGACGTGCTGGCCGCCCGCGGCAATGGATAGTAGCTCATCGCGGTTCAGGCGGGTTGGCTGTAATGGGTGATTTTTCGTAGTTATCCATGGCTTCCTGCTGGGCAGATTTTGCTTGATGCTCGCACTTTTTTGCCCGGTAGAGGGAAGGTAAAAACCAAAGGATCGCTGCGGTGATCGCCGTCAATCCGTATAGAAAATAGTGTGATGACGCTGATGGAGCAAGCACGATCAAGATCAATCCGCAGACAAGCGCGACGATGCCCATCGCAAAGCGTTTCAGCAGCATCGCAATCCTGGTTCGCCAAACGTGCTTGGCGATGGCAGTGCGGGCAGTGAAATTGGCAATCTCCCGCATCGCCGCTAAATCGCGACTCTTTTCTGGAGCGGCGGAACGCGGCTCAAGCTCGCTAAGCGTTCGCATCGGCGAATCGGTCAGGGCAGCAGGTTCCGTCGAAGCCTCGCTCGCAAGGGCAGCCATTGCGGCAGCTTTCGGCTTGGCTCCTTGCGCGGCAGTTGTAGTTAAAGGTGGATTCCCGGCGACTCCTTTACCGACGCGCTGCAACAGTCGAGCCATGTACGACTCGATTGAATCTTCGTCTTCCGATTCCGAGGCCTCGACGGCCGAATTCGACGCCCGTCGTGGGTTTGGCAAATTCTCGGCCGAATCCTCAATCGTTTTGGATTCGCCGGCTGCCTCCACCGCAGGTGTCTCCTGTGTCCTCGTTACTTCGTCGCTCTTGAGCAGGTCGAGAGCGCGCAGCCGAGAAAAAACCTCATCGGAGTTTTCAGGAATTGGATTGGTGCTTGTTGGCTCACTTCCTGGCGAATTGGGTGCTGCCGCGCCGTCTTGCTCTTCATCCGGTTCGACCGGCACCCGTTCATCGGCAGAGGCCGTCGCCTCAGAATGCTCCGTTTGCGCGTCTGGCGCGAAGTGGCTGGGTAAGACGATTTGTCGCGGTTGACCGGTGGGCGACTCGTGGTGAACAACCTCCGCTTCCCAGGCTTGTTTGGATTGCAGCAATTCTTCGCGGGCTAGCGCAATATCTCGCTGCGTTTCAGCTAGTTCCTGCTGTTGGCGCTCCAATTCCTCCTTACCCGCATTCAGTGCTTGCAACTCTTCAGCTATCTTCTGACGCTGCTCGGCAATTTGGTGAATTTCATCCCGTTCGGCGTCGATTTCGCGGCGTTGATCTTCGAGTACTTGGCTCTTGGCATCCAACTCCGATTGCCGTGCTTTCAGTTTTTCCATCGATCCTATCAATTCTTGGCGACTTTGCTCGAATTCGACGCGATCCTTTCCAAATGTTTCGCACTCGGTTGCAAATTGAGATCGCTCTCGATCGAGCTTTTCGACTTCGGCCCGCAGAACTCGCCGCTGTTCGTCCAGTGTCTCTTGGCTCTGCGTGATGTCGTTACCGCGCGATTCAAGTTGCTTTTTGCCTTCGTCGAGAGATGCGACTTGCGCTTCGAGTGCCGACCGTTCGCCCTGGATGTTGGTCTGCAATTGTTGCAATTGACTCGATTCCTCTTGCAGCGAGGCTTCGCGCTTGACAAGTTTCTCTTCCCATACGGCTCGTTGCGCTTCCCACTCGTTGCGTTCGGTCTCAAGCTGATTGCGCAGGTCGGCGATTTCCCGTTCTATGTCGCGCGCGGCCTCGGTCGGCACCGATGGCGTCGCTTGCACCGACGCGACAACGGTCGCTGCTTCGCTCCGTCGCTCCAGGTCGGCCAGTAATTGCTCGATGTGAGATTGAGTTTGCAGCCATTGCTTGCGCTCGGCGTCGATCGCTTGCCGTTGCTGCTCCCACTGGAACTGGTGCGATTCATTGGCGGCAGATTGCTTTCGATGTGCGGCAATCTGGCTTTCCAAATCGCCGGCCCGAAGACGTGCCGCTCGCAGTTCTTCCGTCAGTTTTTCAATACGCCTTCGCGACTGGCGACGACTCGCCCTCAGGCGGACGCCAAGCCGCCGGATGTTGTTCAACGCCTTCACGATCTGCGGATCTTGCATGGTTGCGTCCGCAGCAGATTCTGACAGCGGCGCGGACCGGTCGATCGGGCGACCACTGTTTCTGCCGGACTCGTTGGCAGCTTCCGAGTTCCGTGTTCCTCCTTCCGAGTGTGCGACCACTTCGAGTTCCAGCGGACCGATGCCAAGTCGATCGCCGGTTGACAGCCTCGCGTCCTTGAACGCCCGGCCGTTGCAGCGCGTATCGGGCGACCAGCAGCGCGCAATGGTCTGCTCGCGGCCGCGAAGGATCATGCAATGCACAGGCGCTACACCCGGCGCACGAAGTCGCAATGTGCTGCTGCTGCCTGAACCAATGGTTACTTTCAAGGAATTCAACCACACGACTTGACCATCCCGGTCGGTGCCGCGAATACGCAGCCCCAGCGGCGCAGTGGAGCGCCCCAGCAGGGTTTCGGTGGGCGGAGTCATCGGCATGGTTGGCCTCGTTGGATGCAGGGTGGTTTCGCAGACGCAAATCTCATTGGGGATTTAGCTTACGGCGATCATCGCGTCAAACTTTTTGGCCCCTGCCAGCGGTCTAAAAGTCCTTTTCGGCCAATAGGTTACGCCGCTAGACACCAGTCGCTGTCGGCACTTTCACGCCAGCCGAGGGAAAACCTGCATATCTGTGACGATTTTGCCGATTATCCCATAGCGACCGGAAAGGGTTCGCTTGTTCGCGGTTCAGAATGGAAGATCACAAAGCGAGAACTGGAAGATCGGAACGATCCTGCCGCTTCCATGCTCTGCTCGATTTTCGCTGGTATCCTGAAGCCGGGAGCATGATTTGTGAAATACTTCACAGAAGTGTCCAGTCGAAGGAATAATCAATGTTCGATTGGTAATCTCGACCACCAGAATGGATAGTCTTGTAAGGCTTTGCTCGCGTAAACGGCTTGACGCGTGTGGCGAGGGCAATTTCCGCAAAAAATCGTCTTGAAAAACGACCCATACCGGTTGACTGTCGTACTATATTTTGATTGCCGCACTTCGGGTCAAAAAAAGTCGCGGCAACGACGAATCGGGATTTAGGCAAAATGAAGAACGTTCGCAGTTCGACGAAATCGCGCCAGGGGACGGCCTTTCCGCGTTAATCTCGACTGACGGACAGTAGAGTGGAGCAAACATGGCACGTAAAGACGCATTGATGAGCATGAGGCAGATCCTAATCAAGCGGCGAGATGCACTTCGCCAAGCTTTAGCGGGCGACTTGAGCCTGCTCAAAGAGCTGCGCGCTCAAACCGCTGGCGACTTGGTTGACGCAGCGCTCGATTCGGCCCAGGATGAAATCAGTTCGCAACTGGCTGAAGTCGAAAGCCGCGAGCTGGCCAGCGTTGAAAATGCACTCGAACGGATGCGCAAAGGCCAATATGGCGTATGCGAAGGCTGCGGATGCAAAATTCCATTGGCTCGGCTAAATGCCCTGCCATATGCCACGTATTGCATCGAATGTCAGCGGGAAGCCGAAAAATATGGTTCGGTCGGCGGCCAAGACGGCGATTGGGGCCGCGTCAACGAGAGCGGCGGCGATGCCGAAGCGACGTTCGAGGATATTGAAATCGACGTCTAATCGGGAAAGTTTTGCCTCCACGCTCAAGCGTTATTCAGCAGGGAGGGCAGCGCGAACCGCCAAGGCGAGCCACACTCGCGGGGCATTTCGCAATGCCCTCCCTTTTTTATTGACTCGAAACCTAGAAAAATTACCCGGCGGTATCTTTTTGTCGCTCGCGACCGCCCGTCAGGCGGTCGATCGCTTATCTTCTCATTTCCAGCCGCTACCTTTGCCACCGACGAATCCACGACGCTTTTTACAAACTCACGTCGGTAACGGTATACTCGATCCAGGAACGAGTGACTGTTCAGAATATTGATTGAACGATGGTATTCTCCGTTGTTCATAACCTAAGGGATTGATGAAATGCTCCGTCTTCGGCTCTTGCGTATGCACTGTTTTCTGTTGAAACTCATGCTTTTTGTAGCCGCACTGATGCTCGGCGGCGGCAATTCCGCGTTCGCTCAAATCGACGACGCCGAGCCCTCGGCCGAGCAGCGCGAAAAGCAGTACGCCGAACTGGCCGCCGAGTCGGTCCACTTGCAGCGCCAAGCCAATGTCTTGCGAAAAGCGGTTCAAGTGGCCAGGCCGACGGTGGTGCATATCGACTCGGAGCACGAGAGCGCTGGCCGCTATCCTCGACGACAGGTCGAAGAGGCTGGCTCGGGAACGATCATCGAATACCACGGCCGCTATTACGTGCTTACAAACCGCCACGTCGTCAAAGATTCTCGATCCGACAAGATCAAGATCAAACTTGCTGACGGCCGGATCATTAGTCCCGTTCGAATCTGGGCCGATCTGCAGACCGACGTGGCGGTCATTGCCGTCGACGCGCCCCGATTGGTGTCAGCTCATATCGGCAACAGCGATGAGATCGATGTCGGCGACTTCGTGCTGGCCGTTGGCAGTCCGTTCGGGCTGAGCCACTCGGTAACCTTCGGCATCATCAGCGCCAAAGGCCGGTGGAATCTGGACGGGCTGAGCGAAAGCGTGAAATATAAGGACTTTATGCAGACCGACGCGGCGATTAACCCCGGCAACAGCGGTGGCCCGCTGCTGAACTTGAAAGGCGAAGTTGTGGGCATGAACACCGCTATCGCCAGCAGTTCTGGCGGCAGCGAGGGGATCGGCTTTACCATTCCAATCAATGTTGTAATGAACGTCGCCAAACAACTCATCGACCGCGACGGCAATGTTGTGCGAGCTTACCTCGGCGTCTCGCTCGATCACCTGTTCACGACGGTGGCGGCAACCAACGCCGGTCTTTCGCGGCAACGCGGGACAAGGATCTCGGGTATCACAGCGAACTCCCCTGCCCAGGAGGCCGGTTTGCAAGTGGGCGACGTCGTGCTCCAATTAAACGGCATTCCGATCGAAAACGACGACCATTTGATCAACCTTGTCGCCCTGACCGAAGTCGGCCGCGAAGTGGAGCTTGTCGTGCTGCGCAATCGTGAAACTCTTCGCATCAAGGTCAAAGTCGGCGACCGCTCGACATTCCCGCAGTAAACGCAGCAACCCGACATTCGGTCACCAGGGATTCTCTGCAATAGCCACGAGCGACATGCTTCTAAATTGGAGCCGCGCTCGTCAGGAAGCGGTTGTTTCGATCCTGCTTCCTAATGGGCGCGGCTCGGAAATGCGTCAAACGTCTGCGGTCGGAGTATCAGCCATGATTTTGCATCTGCTGCCAACCGACAATTGCCGAACAGTATTACGCAAGAAATCTCTATTTTAGGGCAAGTAGATATCCACCAGCGTCGACGGCCCATCCGGGATGAAGAAACAGCGGGGATGATCGGCGGGGAGCAAGATCGTGTCGCCGAGGGTGAGAGTTTGCTGTTCGGGGTCGCAGAGGATGTCTGCCGCGCCGTGCAGCACCGCAATGATGTGAAAGCGGTTGTCGCCGCCGATGCGGACCGGTTCCATGAATTCCCAGCGATCGAGGACGAACTTGTCGCACTCGACGAGCCGAGTGATGTGAGGGCGGTCGGTGGGCTGAGGAGTTTGCCGGCTCACGGGGCCGCGACTAAAATCGATCACTTCGAGAGCTTGGGCGATATGGAGCGGGCGCGACTTTCCGTCGGGGCCGAGCCGGTTCCAGTCAAAGATGCGCAAGGTGGCGTCGCTGTTTTGCTGGATTTCTAGCATGAGAAGGCCCGCGCCCAGTGCGTGGACGGTGCCTGCCTGAAGAAAGATACAATCGCCGCGACTAGGTTCGAAGCGGTGCAAGCACAGGTCGCAGGTGCCACGATTCAGTTCGCGTTCGAGGGCGCCGCGGTCGAAGCCGCGTTTCAAGCCGGCATAAATCAGCGTGTCGGATTCAGCCGATACGACGATCCAGGCTTCAGTCTTACCGTGATCTGGCGGCGTGAGCCTTGCCGCTTGTTCGTCACTGGGATGCACCTGTACTGAGAGCGTTTTTTCGCAATCGAGAAACTTCAGTAAAAGCGGAAATTGCGTTTGCGGATGATGTCTACCCAAGAGGGCTTCGCCGTGGTCGCGAACAATTTCGCCGAGAGTCTTGCCGGCGAGTGGGCCGATGGAGACGCGACTTTGGTCGTTAGGCCGATCGACGATTTCCCAGCTTTCTGCGCAGCTTTCGGGGCCGATCGGTTTGTTGAGCACCGTCGCCAACTTGCGGCCACCCCACAGATAGCGGCGGAAGATTGGCTCAAAACGCAGTGGATAGAGGATCGGCATGAGGGCATTCTACGAAATGGCCGCGCCGTCAGCACGGTGCGGCTACCTTCGCGCTACTGTAAATCGTGTAATTGAAACAGACAAGGACAAATGAGTTGGAACTCCACTCTCGCTCAAGTGCTGGTGTTAACGAGTTGCAAAGGAATGTTCAAGACTGCGCTTCGTGCCGACGAGCGCCAGTAGTTTCAGCAATCGGGCAATTAGGCAAAGATATTACGGATGACTTCGCCGCTGGTGACTGTCAGCCGCTCGTCTCGACCGTTGTTGCGAAAAGTAAGCTGTTCGTGGTCGAGGCCCATGAGCGCCAGAATTGTCGCGTGGATGTCGTGGATGTGAGCCTTGTTTTCGACAGCGTACAGACCGATTTCGTCGGTTGCGCCATAAGTCACACCACCCTTCACACCGCCACCGGCCATCCAGAGGGTAAAACCGTAGGGGTTGTGGTCGCGGCCGGAGCCGCTTTCGCTCATGGGAGTGCGACCGAATTCACCTCCCCATATCACCAACGTGCTATCGAGTAGGCCGCGCTGCTTCAAGTCGCGAAGCAGCCCTGCGATGGGGCGATCCGTTTCTTTGCAATACTGCGAATGATTGCCTTCAACGTCGGAGTGGGCGTCCCACTTGCTGCCCGAACCCATGTAGAGCTGAACAAAGCGAACCCCGCGTTCAACCAACCGGCGAGCCAGCAAGCAATTGCGACCGTTCGACTCGGTTTCTTTTTGATCGATCCCGTAGAGCGCGATCGTATCGGCCGATTCAGACGCCAGATCGGTTGCTTCAGGAGCAGCCGATTGCATTCGATAAGCCAACTCCAGCGATGCGATTCGCGCTTCCAGGTTCGAGTCGTCGCCGCGCGGAAGTTGGTGGTGCCGGTTCAATTGTTGCACGAATTGGAGCACGCGGCGTTGGCGATTGTCCGCATAGCCTTCGGGTGGTGCGACATGGAGCACCGGTACTTTACCGCTGCGGAATTTGGTGCCCTGATATGTCGCGGGCATAAAGCCCGTGCTCCATTGGCGATTGCCGCCGGGCGGATCATCTGGATAGTCGGCCAACACGACGAAACCGGGGAGATTGTCGCACTCGCTCCCCAGGCCGTAGAGCGCCCACGAGCCTAAGCAGGGGCGGCCGGCGAAGATCGTGCCCGTATTCATCTGGCCGACGCTGCTGACATGCGTCAGGCCGTCGGCCCAGCACGAGCGGATGACGGCAATGTCATCGACGCAGGACGCGATTTCAGAATACCAGTCACTGACCCAAATTCCCGATTGGCCATGCTGCTTGAACGTTCGACGGCTCGCCAAGAGTGGCGTATTGGCCGTTTTTCCCATGGCTGTCATCGGGCGGGCAAAACTTGCCGGAAGCGGTTGGCCTGAAAGTTTGACAAGTTCTGGCTTGGGATCGAACAAGTCCAAATGGCTTGGACCGCCGTCGATAAAGCACCAGATGACGGAGCGCGCTCTAACCGGAAGTGGAGCGGGTCGGGGGGCTAGCGGAGAAAGGTGGCTGGGAAACGAGGAATTGGCCGCCGCAGCACTCCGGTCGTCGGCAACCAGCTTGTTGCTTTGCAGCATGTCAGCCAGCGCGAGTAATCCAATACCTCCGCCGGCGCGGTGCAGAAATTCGCGGCGTGAAGCAGTGAATTCGGTGTGTGCGGCCGAATCCGTAATGGGTGGCTCGCACTGCAAATCGATTGTCTGTTGCGGAGCGAAAGATTCAATTCTTGAGCTAGTCAACATACAGAAACTCGTTCGAGCACATGATGGCATGGCAGAAATCGAACACAGCGGCAGCGTTCCTGCGATTGACATTTGCCGGCAGTGGAACGGAAAGTTGGTGATCGGTGAGCTGTTTTTCGTCATTGTATAACGCCGCAGCATCGGACAAGATGAACTGACGAGCCGATTCAATTTCCTGCCGATCCGCTGGTCGGCCGTAGGCTTCTGCATAGGCAGCACGAATCAAGGCGGTTTCGTCACCTCCGCACTGGTCGAGCAATTTTTCACCCCAAGATCGGGCCGATTCGAAGGTGATTTCGCTGTTGAGCATTTCGAGCGATTGTGGAGCGGTGGTGGTGTTGCTGCGACTTGGGCAGCTATTGTGCATGTCGGGTTGATCGAAAGCTTCGAGCAGCGGTATGCGAAGATTTCGCTTGGCCAGCACATAAACCGATCGTCGCCTGCGATCTTCAGGCTTGGGGTCGGGATCCCACGAATAACGCTCGGAAAGATTCGGCGGCAAGGCAGGCAAGGCGGCGGGACCGAACATTCGAAAATTCAATTGGCCGGAGACTTGCAGCAATGCATCGCGTAACGACTCGCCCTCCAATCGCCGCCGTCGGGCATGCCAAAGTAAGTTGTCGGCCAGATCGGCGGATAGCGCAGCTTGGTGATCGGCCTGCTGAGGATCGACCTTGGACGATTCGCAATAGGTTGCCGAAAGTACGATTAAGCGATGGATTGGCTTCAAATGCCAGCCGCCGGCGATCAGTTCCGAAGCGAGCCAATCGAGCAGTTCTGGATGCGTGGCCTTGGCCCCCATAACGCCGAAGTCGTTCGGCGTGGCGACGATTCCTTGGCCGAAGTGATAGTGCCACAAGCGGTTCACAAGTACGCGCGCCGTCAAAGGATGGTCGGGGCGGGTGAGCCACCGAGCGAGTGCCGACCGGCGGCCCGTCGAGCTTGGCTGCGCTTGAGGTGGAGCAATGCTGGGATTGCTCGCCCCCAAAAACTCAGGGAAACCCGCGGTCACTTCCGGACCTGGCTTGTGAGGATCGCCACCCGCCAATACATACGTTGGGGCGGCGCTTCGATCACCATCGAACACTGCCATGGTCGTTGGCAGCGGCGACGGCTTCAGCGGATCAAACTTTGCCAAGGTCGATGTCAACTCGTCAAATTCTTTGCGTTCGTTAGGCTGGCAACGGCGATAGGCGCGCGCCAGACGAATTTCGATCCAGTCCTCGATTTCCGCAACTAATTGCTTCTGAATGCAAGTGCGTTTTTCCGGGGGCGTGTTGATTGCTTTCAATGTAACGGGATCGTACGCGGAGATCGCTTCTTGCATCACTTCGCCGCGCTCGTCGGCCAAGTCAGTGTCGATCTTTGCGCGGATCGAGGCGGTCGCCTGTTTCCACTGCGCCATCCGGGCATCGAATTGTTGCTGCTCGGCTGGCGATGCAATCGTTGCGTCGTCAGTCGGCACAATCGCCGCAAAGCAGGCTTGCAAACGGAAGTAATCGGTCTGTTTGATTTCGTCGAACTTGTGGTCGTGGCAACGCGCACAACCGATCGTCAACCCGAGAAACACCAGACCGGCATTCTCGGTAATGTCGTCGAGGGTCGCCTGTCGCAGTTGGACGATGTCGGAAGCATTGATTTCGTCGGGAGGCAATCGCATGTATCCTGTGGCGATCAATGCATCGGGATTACCAGGCTCTAACTCGTCGCCGGCCAGTTGTTGTTGGACAAAGCGATCGTAGGACAGATCGTCGTTCAGGGCGCGGATCACAAAGTCGCGATAACGATATGCATCGGGTCGCAGATCGTCGCGTTTGAAGCCATCGGTATCGGAATAGCGAACCAGATCGAGCCAATGTTCCGCCCACCGCTCGCCGTAGCGTGGCGAGGCGAGCAATCGATCGACGACTTTGGCATACGCATCGGGCGATTGGTCCGACACGAATTCCGTTTGTTCGGCCGGCGTCGGCGGCAGGCCAATTAGATCGAAGGTCACGCGGCGCAGCAGCGTGAGCTTGTCGGCGATCAAATTGGGACGCAAACCGGCGGCTTCGAGTTTCTGACCGACAAAAGCATCGACAGAGTTACGAACCCATTCGTGAAGTGCAGTCAATTTGGGAACTTCGGGTCGCTCGAGCGGTCGGAAAGGCCATGTTCCCGTCTGGAACACGTCGCCTGCTTTTTCTGCCTCGACAGGCTCGACGGCCGAAAGCAGCCTTGCAGGAGCGAAAAGAAAGAACGGTACAACAAAGATAAACAAGGCAATCGAATGGACGAATTCGATTCGCTTCAAGCAATGCCAACGGCACCGCGCTGCTAGAGCAGACGACCGAACGTTGCGCGTCATGGCCGAATACTCGCGAAGCTGAGGTGGGAGATAATGGCAGGAAGGCAGGCAGGACTCGGGCGCTTTTTAGCTTACCGCGGGCCTGCGCCCCTCGCAATCGGCCAGACCTGCAGAGCAAATCAGGTTTTCAAAATGGAGAAGGCAGAATGGCAATTCGAACGCTCAGCAAAGTGCGCAGAGAACCGCATTTTGCTAAGTTTTTCGATGCACTCTGGCTGCCCCCCCTAACTACGAACCACTTTCTCCGCCGCATCCTTGCAAACTCGACAGGTTTCCTGCAGCGCGTGTTTCAAGCCCAGGAGCAAATTCTAACCGGAGTGTGGGGGCCGCGGATCGCTGCGAGCGGCCGCCTGGTGGCGTTGAGGGCCAGCAAGGTGTTCAATCCGAATCGGGCAGTCCGGCAGCGACTCCAAGAACATCCGTCCATACGGCTTGCTACGCACGCGCGGATCGAGAATTACGACGATCCCCGTGTCGGTTTTGGTGCGAATCAAACGGCCAAAGCCTTGCTTGAGCTTTAGTACGGCTTCCGGCAATTGATAGTCAGTGAACGGATTACCACATGCAGCGCGAATCGCTTCCACTCGCGCCTCCAGTAGTGGCTCGTCGGGGACGCTAAAGGGCAGCTTGGTGATAATGACATTTTGCAGCGCATCACCGGGGACATCGACGCCCTGCCAAAAACTATCGGTCCCCAACAGTACGCTCCGCGGATTCGTTTTGAAGCGTTCGAGCATCTGGCTCCGCGGCATCCCCTCGGCTTGCGAGAGCAGCAGCAAATTGTGTTGCGCCAACCAAGGCGTAAGGGCCGTCGCGGTGCGGCGCAGCATGTCGTAGCTCGTAAACAGCACGAAGGCGTGGCCATCGGTGCGCGCGACATAACGGCGGATCGCCTCAAGGCAGGCGCGCTGATAGGCCTCGCTTTGTGCCGGATCGGGCATACCGTCAACCAGAACTAATTCCGCCTGCTTTTGGTAGTCGAACGGGCTGCCAAGCCGCAGGCATTCGGCTTGTGTCAGACCGACTCGGCTCTTGAAATAGTCGAATGACGGCCGCTTGCCGACGGAAAGCGTTGCACTGGTCATGATGACGCTTGGCACTTCGTTGAACAGGTGCTCGCGCAGTGCCGGTCCGATATCGATTGGTGCAGCGCCAAGCACAAACCGCGTCTGGCCGCGGCGAGACTTAGCCCGCTCGACCCAATAAACCGAGTCGGGAAGCAATTGTTTAACCCACTGTTCGATTTCGCCCGCCAGTGCCGTTAAGCGATCGGCGGCCGAATTAAAATCGAATTTTTCATTTTCGTCTTTGAATTTCTCACCGTGGCGACGCACGATGCGCGAGACGCTCATCAGCGCTGGGCTGAGCAAATTGGCCACGATATCGGGCTGCAACACGCGGCCGTTCGCGGCGGCCTGGTCGTCGAGCCAACGGTCGATATCGTCAAAGAAATCGCTGGCCCGCACTCGGCAGCGCTCGACTTCCTGCTGGGCGTCGCCCAGATGGTAATGCACCAGCAAGCCGCGATTGGTGCGGTCGTTGTAGAGCTTATTGAGAGTGTAGTCGATTGCGCCGGATGAAATTCCCAGCCCTAGATGAGCGCCGGCAACGCCTTCGATAGTATGGGCTTCGTCGAGAATCGCCACGTCGTAATCGGGCAAAATGCTTGCTCCCTTCCGTCGCAAGGCGAGATCGCTGAAAAACAGCGCATGATTGACGACCAAGATTTGCGAATGGCTGGCGCGCCGTCGTGCTTGATAGTAGAAGCAATCGCCGTAGGTTGGGCAATTGCGTCCCATGCAATTGCCGCTGTCGCTGGCGATTTCGTCCCAAACTTGCGGCATCGGCTTGTACGGCAGATCGGCCAGCGAACCATCCGTGGTTGCTTTCGTCCAATCGACCAATTTTCGCAGTTGATGGTGTTCCTCATCGACGCTGAATAGGCTGGCGGTGCGCTCTTGGGCTAGTCGCAGCCGGCGCTGACTGACATAATTGCGCCGGCCCTTCACAAGCACTGCCGTGAATTCATTGAGCATCACGGCTTTGAGCAGCGGGATGTCCTTTTGCACGAGTTGCTCTTGCAGAGCGATGGTGTGCGTGCTGACGACGATCCGCTGAATCGGACGGTTCTTTGGGGCGGCGTTCGCTGCTGTTGCCGATCGAGACTTCTTGGTGGAATGTTGAAAGTCATCGTCATCCTTCGAGCCGTCTTCTTTGGGTTTCTCGGCCGTCGCCGCCAAGATGGCCGGAACCAAGTAGGCGAAACTCTTGCCGACGCCCGTGCCAGCCTCGACTACTAAATGCCGCCGTGCTTCAATCGCCGCCGCGACAGCTCCAGCCATCTCCAATTGCTGCGGACGCTGTTCGTACTGAATCAGCCGCGCGGCAATGCGGCCCTGGAGGCCGAGGATGTCGATGGGAGAAAACATTCGCTGAACCTGTCAAAATGCGGCATTTGCCGCGAGATGTTACGCATTGATTGATTTGCCAAGGCAACGTGCGGCGTTCGTGCCTTGGAATGCCGCAGCCTCTACAAGCATGAAACAGCGGGAATTGGCTGCATATGTTTCATCGTGGAATAGGATCAAGATGAGCGACGAAGAACGACGTTTGGCGAGCTTAATGTCCCCTTTCGAGCCGAAGCGAATCCGACTGACGAATGGTGAGACATACGCGATTCGCCATCCCGTTTGCATTGCGATCGCTCGGAGGTCTTGGTATTTTGTCGTCGCTGGATGGATTCACACGATTGAATCGTCGATGTTGCGCAAGTCCAGTCACCTCAACTAGCGACGGCACAATGAAACGGCGCGATAAACCGATTCAGCTTGGTTTCGAGGCAATCGAACCCTCCTCTGGGCTGCTCGCCGTCGCATACAGCTTTTTGGGAATTCGCCCCGACAGATAAGCCAGCCGCCCAGCGCTGCATGCGGCTTTCATTGCATGGGCCATCCGCAGAGGATCTTTAGCATGGGCAATGCCCGTATTGAGCAGCACGCCATCAACTCCTAGTTCCATCGCGATCGCCACGTCGCTGGCTGTGCCGACGCCGGCATCGACGATTACGGGATAGTCTGGGTCGCCATCCTTCAGATACTCCAGGCAAATGCGGATGTTATTTGGGTTCAAGATGCCTTGACCAGAACCGATCGGACTGCCTGCAGGCATGACGCTCGTGGCACCGGCATCCTTCAGGCGACGGGCGGTCATCGGATCATCGGTGGTATAGCACAGCACTTGAAACCCTTCGGAGACAAGCCGCCGAGTAGCCTCCAGCGTAGCGACCGGGTCGGGCAACAGCGTTTTCTTGTCGCCGAGCACTTCGAGCTTCACCCAATCGGCCCCCGGGTTTTCCAGCCCCAGCAATATCTCTCGTCCAAGCCGCGCAACGCGAACGGCATCGTCGGCACTGAAGCAACCCGCGGTATTTGGCAGCAGGATATAGCGCTCCGTGTCAATGAAATCCAGCAAGTTATTGCCCTGTGCGTCGATCAGCCGCTCGCGCCGTACCGCGACTGTAATGCAATCGGTACCAGAGGCTTCGAGCGAGCTCGACATCTGCTCGTAGTTGGCATACTTGCCCGTACCCACGATCAGCCGGCTTTGCAACGTGTGATTGCCGAGGCAAAACGAATCTGCGGCTGATTTCGACGATTCTTGAAGTTCGACATTCATATGGATTTGATGGGTCAGATCGAGGTGAGGGAGCGGAATACAGGCGACTCGGCATTCATCCGCGAACGACGTGTACCATCCAGAATCCTACATCCGACATCCGATTTTACTACCCTCCTCCCACCAACGTCACGACTTCCAGCCGGTCGCCATCGCACAATTGATGATCCTGGTGATCGACTCGAGGCACCAACACCAGATTGACTTCGACTGCCACATGTCTGGCTTCGATACCAAGCTCGTCGATCAAGCGCGCAATCGTTGTTCCAGGGGCAATTTCTCGATCTTGGCCGTTGAGAACGATCGTCATTTGGAAAGCCCGTACAGCGGAAAGCATCGGGGGTAAGGATTCGATTCTATCGGCGGCCTGCAAAAAAGGCCATTGTGCCGCACTCGACAGCAAGGATTCACCGTCTCATCTTTGGCGTCCGACGGTGACGACTTTGCACGTTAGTACATTAGGCGGTTCGCTGCTTTCTCGCCGGCCGCATGTCTTTCCACCGCCGATGGACCCACCAGTATTGCTCCGGGGCGCGGCGGACGATGTCTTCGAGGGCTTTGGTGTACCACTGCGTCAGGGCCGTGACGTCCTTGAGTTCTAGCGGCATCTGTTCGGGTTCAAGAACGGTTTCCATGGCCATTTCATAGTGCAACGGTTTGCCGATGCGGCGGGCGTAGCCGATCATGAGTGGAGCGTTGTTCGACAGGGCGAAGACGGCAATGGCCTTGTGCGTCGATGCCGCGCGACCGAAGAAATCGACCCAGCAGCCTTTCGGCCCTGCGTGCTGATCGGCCAGCACACCCAATGTGCCGCGGCCTTGGAGCAGGTCGGCCACTTCGGATGCGCTGCCTTGCTTGGGGAGCACATACTGACCTTTGAGCGCGCGAAAGTGATTCACGAAACGGTCGAGGTACGGGTTATCGAGTGGGCGCGCGACCGTGAATGTCGGGAAGCCAAACAGACCCATCGTGTAGCCAGCCAGTTCAAAATTGCCATAGTGGCCAGAAACGAAAACTCGCGGACGATTGCGAAAAAACTCTCGCATCATCGGGGCTTCGTTCTTGAAGTAAATAAAGTCGCGCCAGTTGGTGTCGTGGACTTTGCGCGGGAAGTGGGCGATTTCAGCGAGCATCAGAATGAGATGCTTCCACATCTGCCGGCACATCTCGCGCCGAGCTGCGGGCATCATCTGTGGAAAAGCATGCCGCAGATTTTCGTCGATCACGTTGAAACGCAGGCGCAGAACGTCGGTCGCCAGCCAGGCGACAAACTCGGCAACCTGTTCACACGTCTCCATACGAACGGCTTGGAGGATGCAAACGAACGTCCGCACGATCAGGTAGACGGCAAAATGGCCGAGATTAGTCAACTGCTCCTGCTTCGGTTTCATCAATGAACCCATCCGTGGGCTGCTTCGTATGAGGCGAGACGTTTCATTGCGGATGACGCGGTGACTGGTTCGCATATATTGACAGGCTTGGTGGAATGGGCAAATAGCGGTTTTATCGTCGTTGAATTTACAAGGAACGTGAGCCTGGCACACTGATTTCCTGCGAATCAGCCATGTGAATTGCCCTGGCTGGCTGCCATGAGCCGTTGAAATGGACATAAAGCTTGCGCACACTGGAACAACACTGAGGACATCCCCAATGCGAGCTTTTCCGAAAATTACCCGCCGACGGCTGTTGAAAATTGGCGGTGCAAGCCTTGGGACAGGAATTGCGGCGGCACTCTATGCCTGGCGGATCGAACCTCACTGGGTGCGAGTCGCCCACCGGCCGATGCCGATTGTCGGGCTGCCTAGATCGCTCGAAGGGCGGAGGCTTGTGCAGGTCAGCGATTTGCACGTCGGGCCGATTGTCGATATCGACTATCTGATCGATTCGATGAAGCTTATTACGTCCCTCGATCCGGATCTTACCGTAATTACCGGCGATTTCATGACCTGTCGCTGGACCGATTGCGCCGGCGATGTCTCCCGCGTGCTGGAATACTTGAAGCCAGGCCCACTCGGCTGTTTTGCAACATTGGGAAATCACGATTACGGCTGGGGTTGGCAGCAAATTGGCGTTGCCGAAACACTGAAATCCCGGTTGCGAGACCAGGGGATTCGTTTATTGCAAAACGACCTTGAAATCGTCGCAGGGCTTCAGCTTCTCGGCGTTGACGATCTTTGGGGGCCGAATTTTGATGCAAAGAATTTAGCAACACGTGTCAACCCCTCGCTCCCGACAATCACACTTTGCCACAATCCAGATGCAGTTGATTTGGCCGAAATGGCTGCAATTCCTGGTTGGGTACTTTCCGGTCATACTCATGGTGGACAGGTCAAGCCACCATTTTTGCCACCGCCGATCATGCCGGTGAGAAATCGGCGGTATACGGCAGGAGAATTTGCTCTGAGCGGAGGCCGAACTCTCTATATCAATCCCGGATTGGGTTATTCGCACCGCCTCCGCTTCAATATGCGGCCGGAAGTGACAGTGTTCGAACTAGAGGCAGCCTAAGGGCAATCGTGCCGCGAGTGCAGCATATCCGAATTCTGTCGCAATCCTGCCGCTACTAAATCCAGGATTTCCACCTCAGGCACATTCCCCCCCTACCATAGTCGCGAGGAAGGGGTTGCAGAAATCCCCTCTAACATGAATGTTGTTCCAATAGATTAGAGGGGCAGTGCAGCTCGGCGGCGGCGGAAAAAACTAGAATTGGCCCCTTGACGGCTACTATAGGTACAATAGAATCATTCTTTCGCAATTGAGACTCAGTATCACCTAGCTGATGCACTTAAACATCCACTAACTCTACCTGCCAAATATGCCGCACTTCTATACCGCACCGCGATTTTCGGGGCACGATTTGCCTTCGTCGCGGACGAACCGCCTGAACCCTCCTTAATGGTGGGCCAACGAAGGTGGTGGCATCGCTCGATCTCTGGACCTTCATCGTCGAGCAGGCTGCCCCAGAACACCTTCCATAAGTCATACCATTCACATTTCAAAAGCCATACGATCAAGCACTTTGTTTCACTTCAATTGTCTGGAGAATTTTTACGATGCCGAGATTAGAACTCACAGCGCCGACGGGACTTCAACTT
This sequence comes from Pirellulales bacterium, assembly GCA_020851115.1. Lineage (GTDB taxonomy): Bacteria > Planctomycetota > Planctomycetia > Pirellulales > JADZDJ01 > JADZDJ01. The sequence goes on along the minus strand of JADZDJ010000160.1, from coordinate 6,397 downwards.
CATTTTCATGATTGCAGAACATTTTTTTGGGGGATTGCCGTACTGATTTCCGGGTATGCAGCGCCTGCTCACGCGGCATTGATCGATCCCAATTTCAGCGGCAATGTGAGCGACGACCAATGGACGCTGCCAGCGCTTAGCGCGGAAAGTAATCCAGGCTACCCCGGAGGCGGCACGAACACCAATCTTTGGCCGTCGCCGATCGGCTCTGATCTCGGCGGGGATGCTCAATTAGATAAAACCTCGGGTGGTGGCTACCCCTTGGCGGCTGGATCTGGCGGCGGCATCTACACTTTCGATGCCGATGGCAATTTCCAAGTTTTGGATGCAACGCCGGTTGCAAGCATCCAAACGGTTCTGTTGCAATTCGAAATCTCCAGCCCGGCGATCGCGCCGCCCGTCCTCAACTACAACGGTGGCACCCAGGCGATCGCTCCGGTTACGACCGCTGCATTGAGCGCGACGGAGCAGCTTTTTCAATGGGATCTTACGGGCATCGGCGGGGCAATCACCCATTTTGATCTGAATTGGGGGATGGGAATCCATTCGCAAATTGCCGCTATTCGATTGGATCAATCGAGCGTGATGACCCAGGTGCCGGAACCTCTGGGATTGACGCTGTTCGCAAGCGGTTCATTGGCATTGGTGTTGAATTGGCGTCGATTTGCGGCGGCCCGCATTGTTCGGCTCCGAAGCATCACTGCGATCCGCGGTACCATGAAATGCTGATGTGACTGGGGCGCATTGTCACAGTTCGTTCACCCTCGCGAAGCCTTGCCATGCAACGACTCGATCGAACGATTGCCGCTACTTCTTTTTTGTTGGCTTTGAGCCTGCGGTTCCTCTGGATGATCAATACTGCTCGAGGCGAAAGCTTCGTTGAGCCAACGCAATGGGACGTCGGCGATTTGCATTCGACATCCCAAATCTGGAACAACGGCGGCCCCAATTCGCCAATTGCCGCGACACCCAATTCGCATTTGTCAAATCCTCCACTCCCGGACGATCCGGAATTGAGCTGGACGGGAGCGTTTGTCGCCAGTAGCGGCGGTTTGTATTCCTTCAGCGGCAGCTATTCCACTGACGCGCTGATTCCCAGCGATTCCCCCTCGGCGGCCAGTGGCACGTACATCATCGTACAAACCGCGGGCACGATGAATCCCGACTACGATCCTGAAGGCGATGGCACAGGAGGAGGCATTCTCCGCAATACGATCAAGGTCTACGACGCCGCGAATACGCTGGTTAGGGCTAGCGATCCTGCCGATGTCCATCGTAGTCTCTACATTTCGGACTATCCGCTCTATGGCGGCGTCGGCTATGAGGAACTGATTTGGCAAACTTTTGTGCCCGGATTAGTCGGCAACTTCCGCATCGCGGCCGACTCGTTCGAGCACTCCAGCCTGCAAGCGATACGGATCGATTCGCTGGTTTCCGTTCCGACGCTTGTAGACGGCGATTTTGACGGCAATGGCACTGTGGATGGCGCGGACTTTGTGGCCTGGCAGACGAATTTCCCCAAATCGGGCGGTGCTGTCTTGACTCAAGGCGACGCCAACGGCGACGGCAACGTGGACGGCGCCGACTTTGTGATCTGGCAAACAAACTTCCCCTTCGCGCCATCGTCGGCGGCTTCGCATGTACCGGAGCCTACCGCCATCCTCGCAGCGTTGATTGGCGTTGGAGTATTAACCTTCGCGGCTCGCCTACGCGGCCGAACCCGGAGCATTGCAACGCGATGACCAAAAATATTCAACCTGATTTGTGGTATGCTGAGTCGGGCCGCCCTCGCTCTAGATGTTGCGTCCGTAGAGCGCCGACAGCTTTCACCTTGGTCGAACTATTGATTGTGATTGCAATCATTGGCGTGCTGGTGGCGCTGTTGCTGCCGGCGGTGCAAGCGGCCCGCGAAGCGGCGCGTCGAGTGGGTTGCTCGAACAATCTCAAGCAAGTTGCACTGGCGTTTCAAAACTACAATCATACTTATAAGCGACTGCCGAGGGTCGAAACGTCGGTCATCGATTCGGCTGCAAAAGTTCGTTACACGGGGGCCAGTGCCTTTGTGGTGATTCTTCCCTATCTGGAAGAACAATCGCTATTTGCTCAATACAATCCGCAGTTGATGATCGCCGAAGGAACCAACGTGCAATTCGCCAGCACCGCCGTCTCCGTATTTCGCTGCCCTTCGATGATTTTCTACAGAACTACCCCCAGCGGCGGATGGTCGAGCTATGCTGTCAGCACTGGGAGCGAATATAGCCACTTTAGTAACTGTTGCACGGCGACAGGTCCCAAGCCGGAGCATCACAACGGAGCGATCGTCGATCCGAATCCGAAACGAGCCCGCGAAAACAAGACTAGCGTGCAGATGATTTCGCTGCTCGACGGTACCACGAAGACATTCCTCGCTGGTGATATGGACTATGGCCTTGTTATTTCAACCAATCTTTGCGGTGGTGGTCCGCAAGAAGGAGGAAGCACTTATTGGGCTGATGCCTACCCGTTCAATAGCCAAGGCTCAGTGGCCGGCGTCTTCAACAGCGATCGGCTCGTCACGGGCTGCTGGGAATGGAATACGTTTCGCAGCGATCACCCCGGCGGAGTAAATATGGCGTTGGTCGATGGCGCGACACGATTTATCGGAGAGACAACGAACCCTGATGTGCTGCGGCAGCTCGCTAAACGAAACGATGGAATTCCGCTCGCAGGTTTTTGATCCGAGACAGTGGTTTGCGGCTGACCGCCTTCAAACTGCGCGAGCGGCCTTGCTCGCGGTAACCTGTTTGCTGGCGTTAGCAACCGGCTGTGAACCGCGACGAGTGGCTGTCACTGGCAGCGTTCAACTCGATGGTCGGCCGGTCAACGAAGCCATTATTGTCTTTGTACCTCTGCAAGCGCAAGCAAAAAAAACTGGCGGTGTGATCGCAGATGGCAAATATCAACTTTCTTCCGATATCGGTTTGCTGCCAGGAACCTATCGTGTCGAAATCGTCGACGATCCACCGCACACCGCCGCGTCAAACACTGCTATGCGCAGACCATTTCCGCAACACTACAGCGCCCACTCACCGCTGCGGGCTACGGTTGCAGCATCGGCTGCCAACGCCAAGTTCGACTTTGTCATTAAACTGGTTCCCGACACGCGCTGATTCGGAATGTCGCCGATGAATTTATGACAATAGATTGCCCAAGGTCATTATTAAACTCCGGCTAGGGGGTAAACTACGCCTATCGCCGCGGAAGATTCGTCGGCGGTACTACTTCGCGGCGGCAAAGAATGTTTGGATTGGCACGAAAAAGAGACTTATCCCGTGCGACTAATCCGCAACGGGATACTTCGTTGGCAACATTGAATTCGAAATCAGGAGTTGACGATGCGGCTATCACTCGCAAGTTTAATCGTATTCGGGGTCGTTAGTCCTGCGCATGCCCATTTTCTATTTGTGGTTCCTGCTGCCGATGGCACGACAGCTCAAGTAATTTTGAGTGAGGATCTGCAACCCGATGAGGATATCGACGACGGCATGATTGATTCGTCGAAACTATGGTCGCGCAAATTCGCGGGCACTGCCGTGCCGCTGACGATCGAGAAAAAAGCGGAGGCTCACCAAGTGACTCTTCCGCGCAGCGACCAAGCCGTTGTTTATGGTGCGTTCGAGTTTGGCGTCAATCAACGCGGCGATTCACCACCATTCTTACTTGTCTATCATCCAAAGACAATTCTCGGCAATGCGTTCGCCACGCAGGCGAATCTTGGCGAGGCTGCGCCAGCCGAAATCATTCCTATCGGTAGGCCTGGCGACGTGCGATTCAGAATCGAGGCGAACGGCAAGCCCGTTGCCAATTCCGAGGTGACCGTAATCCTTCCCAACGCTTCTCAAACAAAGGTGAAGACCGACAGCAACGGAGAAACCGAGACATTCGCTGCCATGGGCCGGTACGGCGTTTGGGCACGGTGCTTTGAGACCAAGGCTGGCATGCGCGATAGCCAAAACTACGAGCAAATTCGCCACTATCCGACGCTGGTGGTAGATATCGGAGACGGAACCGATTCCGTCAGCGGTACCCAGACGAAGGTCGAACATCCACAATTGGCGCCGATGCCCGAAGCTGCTTCCAGCTTTGGGGCCGTGGCTTGTGACGGCTGGCTCTATGTGTATGGTGGTCACATTGTGCGAACGCACAAGTACTCAACCGCGGCCGTTTCACGCCGCTTTCATCGTTTCAATCTCGCCGACGGCAAGACATGGGAGGAACTTCCCGGCGGACCGGGGCTGCAAGGCATGAATCTTGCGGCTCATGCGGGAAAAATCTATCGAGTCGGCGGCATGGAGCCGCGTAACAAGCCGGATGAAAATGAAGACAATCATTCAGTGGCCGACTGTGTTTGTTTTGATCCGGCAACTGGAAAATGGGAGCCGCTACCACCGCTTCCCGTGCCGCGATCATCGCACGATGTAGTAGTTGTCGACGGCAAGCTCTATGTCATTGGCGGCTGGAATATGACCGGCAAAGATGGCCAGGAGTGGCTCTCGAAAATGGATGTACTCGATCTGACAGCCAAGAACTTAGCGTGGACCAGTGTCGAGCAGCCTTTTCAGCGCCGCGCGTTGATTGCCGCAGTGGCCGATCGCAAGATCTATCTCATCGGCGGCTTCATGGAGGACGACACGCCAAGCCTTGATGTTGACATTTATGATGCTTCTACTGGCAAATGGAGTTCCGGCCCCAATATTCCTGGGCCGCAATTCAACGGCTTCGCTCCTGCCGCATGTGCCTTGAACGGTCGAGTCTTTGTCAGCGTCGGCAACGGCAATATATATTGTTTCAACCAAACTGCCGGCCGCTGGGACCGCGTCGCGGCCAACACGCCACGAATTGTCCATCGCATCGTGCCCTACGGTTCCAAGATTCTTGTTATGGGCGGCGCCGCCAAAGGCGACAACTTCGATCTGATCGAAGTCGTCGATGTCGGCCAGGAAATGTAACCGACTCGCCGCAAACGGCGATTCTTTCTCTTTTACGCAGCGCGATAACCTTAACGATTTGAGTCCGTCAAGGGCTATCGCTACCGCAGTTGTTTTGCCATAATCTGCAGCAATCGTTGCAAACTGCGGATATTTTCTGTCCGGCGTGGCGACGAACTAGTTTCCCTTCGCAATTCTCATTCGAATGCCCCATTTCTCATGCGTTCTCTCAGCAAAGTTGCTCCCGATTGGTGGGATTACACCACGCTCGATCGAGAAATCGTAGACGATGCCGCAAGACTTTCGGCCGACGATATGTTTGGCTTGTCGCGTCCAGGTTTTGCCGTGAAATTCTACGACACCATAGAGGATTTCTATTTGGCCGAGGCGCTCGAATACATTAGCGCCTGGAAACAGGCCACGCCCGATCAACCGACTGGAATTTGCGGCCCGATCGGGCCAACCGAGCAACTTCCTCTGGTAGCCCGGCTCGTCAATGAGCTAGAGCTCGACCTGAAAAACGCGCATTTTTGGGGAATGGACGAATGGGCCATTGACGGCCGTGACGTACCTGAGACCTTTCCCCTCAGCTTTGCCAAGTGCGACCGCGACTTGTGCTTTAACCGAATCAAACCGGAATTGCGAATGCCGGAGAAGAATTTGCATTTCCCAAAGGCCGATGTGCGTGAATATGTCGAAAGCTGGAAGCATGCTCGCTGCATCGTGATACAAGGGGGCCAAGGCGAGGTGAAACATTGGGCGTTCAACGACCCACCGCGTCGCGAAGGAAAGTACAAAGACGCGCCGCCGCCGCCGGCCGAATATCGCAAGCTAGGGACGCGTGTCGTCGATCTCCATCCAATGACGATCATTCAAAACGCCCGCACCAGTGGCGGCGGCGTGGTTTCTACCGTGCCGACGCAAGCCATTAGCGTTGGCCCCGTGGAAACCTGGCAAGCCGAAAAGGTCTCAATCTGGCACGCTGGCAACCACGACAACCCGTTCGGCCAGCGCTTGACCACGCTCATGATCTCAAAAAAAATCCCCGACTCAGCGGTTCCAATGTCGTTGTTGGCCGACCATCCCAACGTACAGTTCAATTTTCTGCGCAGCGGTATTGGCACGTGCGACGCGGAGATGCACTAGGAAGAGCATAGGGGCGAGGAAACAGGCGGTAGATAGTAAATTGCTATTCGAATTGCAATCAACTATCAAATAGGGCTCCTAAATAGATTTGATTGGTAAATTCAGAATTCTAGCCCCCTGCCTCTAATTTGGCCTCATATGCCGACGGTCTTTGCCATTGCCGCCCACCACGATGACATTGAGTTCCTCATGGCAGGAACTTTACTCCGGCTATGCGCAGCGGGTTGGGAACTTCACTACATGAATCTAGCCAGTGGCAATTGCGGCACCGTCGAGTACGACGC
>JADZDJ010000159.1 GCA_020851115.1 Pirellulales bacterium | reverse complement strand
TCGCCCAAGCACCCAGGGCGGCGCGGCAAGCGCGCCTATCTGAAAGTGCATGCGCCGGACGCCGGTAGCCTCGCTTTAATCCGGCGAGCCACGGGTATGAACGCCGCGTAACGCCTGACGCGACATCGGCGGCTCCTGCCTGGAGCCGCCGCCCTCATGCGCGAATGTGGATGCGTTACGCAGCCCTGCGCCGTCGCGCGACGCCAAGCCCGGCAAGGCCGAGGCCGAGAAGTGCCAGCGTGGCGGGTTCGGGGACAGGAACTGGGGGGAATGCTTGATTCGGTGGGTCATTACCAAGGTCGACTTGCGTCAGTGTAAGAAAACCAAGGACCCTCGTTCTTTCCTCAATGGCCTCTGTGCTGCCGTCGAACGTAAAATTCTGAAAATACGCCGTTACTTCGTCATATGTGAATGCATTGGAAACCCCAATATTGTCATAAATAGTCGATGATGATTCAAGTCTTATAATTAACTGATGACCGTAATATTCAAGTGTCGTCGCATTGTACCCGCCGACGTTTTCATTGTAAAAATAGACCCTGCCATCGCAGCATTGAGCAACATGCCGGATATCACTTCCAAGAGAAGTAGCTCCAGGAACGATTGGCGTAGTCAGTAAAACGAATGGTGACAGTTCTATTATTGACTCATCAAAACTGTAAAAGAGCGCTTCCGTGCCCAAGAGGTCGGAAAACCCGATCGTAGAAAACGACATCGCTTGGCCGTTGACCGCTCCTTCGAAGTGAAAGACGGCAGCGTAGGCACTGGCAGTCCACGTGAACCCCAAGACAAAAATGGCGGCGAATCGCGCTGCAAGCACTTTTGCTTTCATGGCGTTTCATTCTTTGCGGTTGACTTGAACCGACGAGCCACGCCGAGCCCGGCGAGGCCGAGGCCGAGGAGGGCGCGCGTGGCGGGCTCGGGTATGAAGAGTGACTTATTGTAATCGATCTCAACGTCCCGAGGTGAACCGATACTACTAACGGCTGTCCAGATCGGCCCGCCATCCAAACTACCAGCCTGAATTGCGCCAGCCTCTGCCGCAGCCCAGAAAATCGCATTCTCTAGGGCATATATCGCGATTCCAAATGGGTTCGCCACTTCAGTGAAAAGATCGATAAGGCCTGTTCCATCTGAATTTGCGCGCTGGATCTTTCCGACACCAGTCGACGGATCTGAGATGGACCAGTAAAGCAGTCCGCTGGCTAGGTCGAGATCAACGTCTCTGATGATGCCTGAAAGCTTGGGGGTAATAGCTGTGACGTTGCTGCCGTCCAGATTCGAACGGAAAATAACGCTGCTTATGTCGCCTGACGATTCATCCCGAAATGTATGGTTCCAATACAAGAGGCCCCCAATTGGGTCCACCGCCACTCCCTCAGGGTTTTCGAGAGCGGAGACAATGACTCCAACATCTGAACCATCAAGCTTCGCGGTCATTATGGTCCCGGTTCCGATGTCCGCCCAATAGAGACGCTCGCCAATTAGATCCGCTTCGATATCGCCTGGAAAAGTGCCTTGTGGACCAGGAACCAGGATCGCTGATGATGTGCCGTCAAGCGCCGAAACATTAATACTGCCTGGTTCAGCGGTATCTGACCAACCCGTTCCCAGTCCGGTCCAGAAGAGACGGTGTCCTGACGCATCAATCGCCAATCCTCTGGGCTGGGCGAGGCCATAGGCTCCGGGATCGGAAACAACGACCTCGCGCCCGCTGCCATCTAGGTCGGCGCGTTCAATTCGGCCCCGCGGGAAATCTCCTCCTCCAAAAGTCGTATCAGCCCAATAAAGAACCGCGGCGTTCGCCGGCGCTTGAGGTGTTGCAGCGCCGACAGCAACAGCTGCAGTGCCAAGAAGTTTCAAAATTGTCATCCTGAGGTAGTGCGCCTTGCGCAGCCGTGCGACGCCGAGGCCAGCGAGGCCTAGGGCGAGAAGTGCGAGGGCGGCGGGTTCGGGAATTGGATCCGGCACAGGCGGCGTTACTGGAAAAGGATCGCTCAAAATCCATCGAATATTGTCAAAGCGTGTGACTCCATCTACGAGGCCATCGAGGCCGCCAAAAGTATTGGTTGCAAAAAATTGAAACCGCTCTGCAAGGTTAGCTCGGTCGAACAGCCATTGGTCGGGGAAGAACATTTCCACCGCCCACGCGCCTGCCGCGTAAGTGTATTCCAACGGCGAAAAAACGGACCATTTCAGCTCGCTATCGTCTTTCGGCAAGAGACCGCCTGAAAAGTGCCGAACTTTTTCCCAATCCAATGGGAAGCTCGTGTAATTCGCCAGTGTGTCACTGGCACCATATCCCAGACCGTAATTTCCCAAATTAAGCTGCGCTTGCCAGGCTGTCGGGTAATACGTCGCTGAAACCTCAAAGGCGATACCGACGGCGTTTTCCGGGCTCGGCAAGGGGTTGTGGCCAACGAAGCCATCCGAAAACACCCCAGCCACCGCGTCGCCATATTCTTGTCGATACTCAAGAAGCAGGTTGTTCCCTTCCCAGGTGGCATTCCCCGCGAATGTTGAAAACAAACTGGTTTGAGCGGCACCCCACGGAACGTAGGACAGTATGGGGGCCGCGTCAGCTTTGCCGTTCCACGCGAGCCCCGACAAGAGGATGGCAGCAACGGCAATCTTGCGTCGGCGTGCGACGCCAAGCCCGGCGAGGCCGAGGCCCAGAAGCGCGAGGGTGGCGGGCTCAAACAGAGGCGGCGGGGGTGGGCTGTCTGGAATTGCCAGAATGTAGTCAACTCGGACATCACCTGAGACTAATCCGCGAAGCGGTCCAGCGGCCGCACTAACCCCCACGCCTACGGGAAGATCGAGGGACGCTCCAAGCTGGACACTTATCTCGATTGCAAAGGTGTCCACGCCCAAGAACGGAGCGAGCGAAGGGACAAACCCGAAAAGCGGTCCAAACAAGGTGCTCCCGCCGAGGGAGATGTTTTGATTGTCGCCGTAGTGAAAGTAGGTACTACCTGTCGCAACACCGCCCCACCCTTCACGCACACTTCGTTCAAAAAAGACGTTGCCGTGCCTGTCTAAGAATGTCGCTACGATGTCATTGAAGATAGATCCCGGGCCGTCGATTTCCGTGTAGTACCAAGCGGTTGTGCGGTTGCCAGTAAAGTCGACGAGCACTCCACCGAGTAAGCCGTCGCTGGGATCGAATTGTGGAAATGAAATCCTGACGGCGCTTCCAACCACATTGCCTTCAAGTTGAGGAAATGCGATGGCAATGCTGGCGAGCGGCACGGTCACTCGTTCCGTATAGCTGAGAGGGGCAGCGATTGCGTTGCTACCACACGGCATTATGGCCGCTATCGCGACTACAATCGCCGACCAACCTCGCAAGTTACGGTGTTGAATTGCCTTGAGACGCGGCAAGGCCCGCCATGAGCAAAGCATCGAAGAACACAAGGCTAAACAAATACCTAATCCCAAAAGGATTAGCGTACCGGGTTCTGAAACAACCGCGCTTCGAAACACAAGATTGTCGAGGTATGTAGCTTCCGCATTCACGCCGCCCGCCAGGATAAAGGCGATATCCGCAGTCGGCCTCGTTATTGAGGCAGTGACGAACTTCTCGCAGAACGGTGGGCATGGCGAGGTGCCATCTCGGCCGTCGCCCATGGCGATGACCTCAGCCGTCAGGTTGCCAATGCCGTCATAGGTTCGAAGGAACGAGATGGTGTCGTCGCCAAAAATTAGATCGATCGAGACGAAATCGGTAGGAAGGCTGAAATCGGCTCGCAACAGCCCGTACGTCCATTCATCCCAGTGCTGTCCGTTCTTCAGAGGCAACGTATCGTCTGGAGGTTGGCCAAAAAGCTGTGTGCCCGTCGTCGCCACGTTTCTGGCCAGGTTGGCGTCAAACCCAGTGACGGGCATGACGGGACGAGACGTTGCTTGCCCGGCCGTATCGACGACGCTCAGCGTCACCCCGATGGCTACGTAGGCAAGCCTGATATCCGTCCCCAGCGCAAAATCATCGGGCTCGATGGCGACGAGGTTGGCGTTGGCTTGGCCGCCGACGCTGGCCGTCAGTGATGCCGCGAAGAGAAGTGACAACATCCAAGTTGTAAATTGTCCCATCCCGCGACTCCTATGGTGAGGTGCCCCGCCTAGGCCATTCGCTGCCAATTCCATTGGTTATGCAAGTTCTGTGCCAGCGAAGGCATTTCGGCCGTGCCCAAGCCTTTGGCGGCTAAGGGG
>JADZDJ010000158.1 GCA_020851115.1 Pirellulales bacterium | reverse complement strand
GGCAAATTGGCTCCGGCCCGGTCGAAGCCGCCTGCAAAACGGTCGTCGCCGAACGGCTCAAGTGCAGCGGAATGCGGTGGGGCGCCGATGGAGCGGACAGTCTCTGCCACCTGCGAGCCCTCTGGCTTAGCGAACCGAACCTTTGGGAAGCGTTCTGGAAGGACCACCCAAACTAACAGCCGACTTACCTACAAATCTGACGCTCACACGGTCTCGCCGGGCGCATGGTGCAAGTAATACGCGCGCACGACTTCTTCGACGAGATTCGGCAGCTGATCGGCATCGACCCCAATGCGATACGACACTGCCAAATGCAACCCGCCCCCCACGCCGCCGCCGAGAAATACGTCGAAGCCTTCGCGAGTTCCCAGCAGCCGCTTGACCCGCACGCCTTTCAGGCCGATATCAGCCGTGTGGTGATTTGCGCACGACGACGGGCAGCCGCTAAGATGAATGCGAACGGCGTGCAACTCCAGCGATCGCTGCCGCAATTGCTCGATCAGCCGCAATGCGTGCGACTTCGTTTCAGTTACGGCGATGTTGCAAAATTGTTTGCCGGTGCAGGCCACGATATTTCGGACGCGCGAGTCGGCAGTGGTGCTTAAATTCCAACGCGCCAGGTCGGTTGCGAGCGCATCGCGGAAACTGCTGCGAACGTGCAGAATCATTAGACCTTGCTCGGGGGTTGTGCGCAACTGCCCGCTTCCCCAACGTTCGGCGGCCAATCCCGCTCCCTCCAATTGTGTCCACGACATCCGACCGAGGGCCGGGCAAAGCCCCAGCGCCCAACGCTCCTGGCCTGGGCCGCATACTTGACGGAGGGAGATGGCAGGCGCTTTCTGTGGAAACCAGCCGACCAACTCGTCATAGCCGCTCGGCGGCGTCAACTCGGCTTCGCATCGCTCGAGCGGCGAAGTAAGTTTCCGCTCCATCGCCGCGAGTACCTCGTGCGCGCCAAGTTTCTCGACAAGAAAATGAAACCGGGCCGCGTCGCGCTTGTCGCGCAAGCCTTGCTCGCGAAACACATCGAGCATCGCCCCTGCAACTTCCGTCACACGATCAGGTGCCACAAATACTGGTAACGACCGCCCCAATTGCGGCGTTTGCCCTTGCTTGCCGCCGATCAACAGACGAAATCCTACGTTTCCGCCATGACGCATCGCCAAAAAGGCCAAGTCCTGGGTCCAATAACAGGTTGCATGCTCCGCGCGCCCGCACAGCGCGATATTGAACTTTCGCGGCAGGTCCGCATAGTGTCGATCGTTCAGGAAAAGTTGCATTAATTGCCGACACAGTGGACGCGTGTCGATTAGTTCTTCCGGATCCACGCCGCTGAGCGGATGACAAAACACATTGCGCACGTTGTCGTGTCCGGTTTGTTTGCAAGTGAGTCCGACCGCCTCCAACCGCTGTAAGGCTCGCGGCACGTTGTCGATATCGAGCCCTTGCACTTGAATGTTGGCTCGGGTGGTGATGTCGACAATGCCGTAGCCCAGGTCAAATGCGATTCGGGCGATCTCTTTCGCCTGCACGGATGAGAGTGCATTCGCGGTTATGCGAATCCGCAGCATGTAGCTGCCCGGCGTGTCGCGCTTGCGATAGAAGACGCCGTACCACTTCATTCGCTCCAAATCGGGAGCGGGAATGTCCTTGAGGGGCGTCTTGGTTCGGGCATAAGTCAAGATGTCCGTCCAGACGTCGAGCCCGTGCTTTTCACGTTTCCATACTTCGACCGGATTGGCCATGCCAATGCTCCGCCAGCGCATCGATCCGCGTGCCCCGCAGAACGATCTGCCGGGAACATCTCACGGACCTCCGCCTGGCGGCAATTTGGCATTCGACAAACTCCGCACAAGGACCGTATATGAACGCATCCCGAACAGCAATTTACGTTCCATAACGGCTACCAATTTACAAATTGCGTTCGCGCCACGAGTTAACACAAGTCTAAAAAATTCAACGCTGGCCAGATGCCTAACCTTTGGGCATTCGCTGACCTATTGCTCCGCAGAGTTACACAAGTGGTAATTCAACCCCTTGATTACCACGGAATTTACTTTTGCTCGCGGATCTCAATAGGCGTTGGGAAGTGTTTGTAATTTGCTAGCATTGACTCGCCTTGACGCCTTGGAGGACGATGGCTATTCTTCCGCCCTCCTATTTGTGCAGCCCGCTCGGGCTGAGCGTAAGGCCGACTAGAGAAATCGTCACGGATGGCGATTGAACCGGCCGTTTCGACGCGTTGAATGGACGAAGACGCCGGAACCGGCATGAAGCCTATTCACTTGCGATGTGCTGCGATGGTCGCGGCGTTGCTACTGGCGTTTGGAGCTGGTTGCTCCGGCCCTGTGCTGCGCACGCGCTCGCAAAGCCCAGAACTCTCGGATCGCGATGAAAATGTCGGCCAAACGAAGTATGTCAGCCAGTACGCCGTACCTGTCGGCACTCATTATGTGAAGTTGGAAGGTCCAGTGTTGATTACCGGCCTGCGCGGAACCGGCAGCGATCCGCCGCCGGGCGCTCAGCGCGCCATGCTGCTGGCCGACATGCAAGCCCGCAAAGTTCAAAAACCCAATCAGATTCTGGCCGATCCGAACAATTCACTGGCTTGGGTGGAGGTTTGGCTGCCGCCGGGCGTGCAGAAGGGAGATCGGCTCGATGTCGAAGTCCGCGTTCCACCGCAAAACGACACGACGAGCATTGCCGGCGGCTTCATGATGAGTACGCGCCTGCGACAAATGGCCATTCTTTCCGACAACCGGATCCACGACGGCCAAGTGATGGCGGTTGCTGAAGGGCCGGTGCTCGTCGATCCGATTTCGTCCGACAACCAAGACCCCATGGCGCTCAAACGTGGCATGGTGCTCGGAGGCGGCGCGGCGACCTACTCGCGCACCATTGAACTGGCGCTCAAACCAGACGAGCGATCGGTGTACCGCAGCAAACAGATTGGCGATGCGCTCAATCGACGGTTCCATGTCTACGTGCATGGCATCAAGCAGGGCATCGCCAATCCACTCGACAACGAGCGAATCACGCTGATGATCCATCCCCGCTATAAACAAAACCTTGCGCGGTATTTTCACATCATCCGCGCGGTGCCGCTGGGAGAATCGCCGACGCAGTTGCAAGCACGGTTGGAGGTACTCGAGCGCCGCCTGACCGATCCACTCTCGGCCCAAGACGCGGCGATCAAGCTTGAAGCCGTCGGCAAGGACGCGATTCGCGTATTGGAAAAGGGATTGCAATCCAAAGACCCCGAAGTGCAGTTTTACTCGGCCGAAGCGCTGGCGTATCTCGATCAGCCCAGCGCAACGCCCATCTTGGCCGAGACCGCCAAGAAAGAACCCGCATTCCGCGCCTGCGCTTTGGCTGCACTGTGCGCATTGAACGACGTTCACGCTGCTGATGTGTTGCGAGAATTGTTCGATGTACCCAGCGCCGAAACCCGCTATGGCGCGTTCCGCGCGCTGTGGGCCATGAACGCCAACGATCCACAATTGCATGCCGAACACCTCGGCAAGAAATTCTGGCTGCACGTGATTCCCAGCGCTGGCCCTGCAATGGTCCACGTCACCCACAGCTACCGCCCGGAAGTCGTATTGTTTGGCGAGGAACAAAAGTTTGAGTTGCCGATCGCGTTGGAAGCGGGCAATGCGATCATCGTCAAATCTCAGCCCGATGGGCAAATTCGCGTTTCTCGCTTTGCTGCGGGCGAGAAAGACCAGCATTCCCTCGTCGCCAACTCGGTCGATGAAGTCATTCGGGCGATTGCGGAGGTCGGCGGCGATTACCCCGATGTCGTGCAAGCCCTGGAGGAAGCCCGCGTCAACGGCGCTCTGCTGAGCCGCTTCGAAGTCGATGCCATTCCACAAGCTGGTCGCGCTTACGATCGCAACCGTAAATTGGCCAAGGCCGATTCGGCGACAGCCAAGGCCCTTTCGCCGACGGCGGATGAAAAGGCCGATCAAGAGGAAGTTTCTGGGCTTCACAATCAACTGCCGACGCTCTTTGGCGGGGCAAAGCAAGAAGATGTCGGCAAAGATGGAGCCACCGACGCCAGCGACACCGACGATGGGCAAGGCACTGCCGAGGCGGCCATCAAAAGCCTCGAAAAATCGACGCGCAGTCGCCCTGGATTTTCGATAGAATGAGCGTTGGGACGCAGTGTCCCATCTCCGATCGGCCCGTCGCACCAGGGTGGGAAAGCAGGAGTGGATGCACTAGACTCAACCCACCCCTTGCGGACACACTGGGTTGGAGAAGTTCGCCCCAGCCCCGATTTACGTCTCTCATGCTTAAAGCGCTCGAACTGATCGGCTTCAAGAGCTTTGCCGACCACACTCGGTTCGAGTTTCCGCGCGGCATCTCGGTGGTCGTCGGCCCGAACGGCTCCGGGAAGTCGAATATCGTCGATGCAATCAAATGGGTGCTCGGCGAACAGAGCGTCAAGAGCCTTCGTGGGAAAGAAATGGTCGATGTCATTTTCAATGGCTCATCGACCCGGCGACCGCTCAACATGGCGGAGGCAACGCTCACCTTCGACAATGCCAACCGAAGGCTGGCGATCGACTCGCCAGAAGTTCACGTGACTCGCCGCGTTTACCGCAATGCCGAGGGGGAATATCTACTGAATCACCAACCTTGCCGGCTGCGCGACATTCGCGACTTGTTTGCCGGCACGGGTATTGCAACCGAAGCCTACAGCGTCATCGAGCAAGGTAAAGTTGACGTCATGCTGCAATCGTCGGCCAAAGACCGGCGAGCAATATTCGAGGAGGCCGCCGGCATCAGCCGCTTCAAAGCCAAAAAGATTGAAGCGCTGCGACGACTGGAGCGCGTCGAACAGAATCTGCTTCGACTCAGCGATATCGTGGAAGAAGTTGAAAATCGGCTCAAGAGTGTCCGGGCACAAGCGACCAAAGCGCGGCGGTACAAAGAATACGCCGATCGGCTGCAAGAATTGCGAACGCACGTTGGCCTCGTCGATTGGCGAACGCTCGGCGCACGGCTCCATGCGCTGACGGCCGAATCCAGCGCTGTGCGGCAAGAAATCGCGGAGACTTCGGCCGCAGGCGACGCTGCCGATGCGCAGGCGGCTGAGTTGGAGCAGCAAACCGCCGCCCTCGAAAACGAAATCCGCTTCATCGAGGCCCGGCTAACCGAAAATCGCGAGCGAGTTGCGGCGGTTGATGCGGCGATCGAACACGAACGAGCGCGGACTGTCGATCTGGTCGAGCAAACCTCCCGCAACCGCAAGCAGTTGCACGCGTTGTCAAATCGCGCCGAAGACCTGGCTGGTCTGTGGCAATCAACCAAGGACGAGGCGGCGGCGGCGGAAGTCGCGCATCGTCAAGTGGCATCGCGCCTAGCCGACCAACAGCGCGCGCTCACGGCGCTAAGCGCGCAGCTCGAACAAATCCGCGGCGAAAACGAACAGCGCCGCGCGACCCATCTCGAGCAACTTCGCACCAGCGCTGCACTGACCAACGAAATCGGCGCGCTCGAAGGCCGGCTCTCGCGCGCCGAAGAAGGCCGCCAGCGCTGTCGCCATCGCCTGGCCGATTTGCAAGCCTCAAAGCAACGGATCGAACAAGACGTCGCCTCGCTCGTCGAGCGACAACAAGAAATGGCCGTGCGACGGGAAGAACGCGCTGCCGCGCTGACTGCCGCCAAAAGCGACCTGACCAACGCTCGCCGACAATCGGCACAGCGACAAAAGGAGCATGCCGATTGGCGCGAGCGATTGAGCGGCGCGGTCGAGCGCGCAGCCATGCTGGAAGAATGGGAACAGCGTCTGGAAGGAGTAAGCGCCGGAGCGAAAGAAGTGCTCGGCTACGCGAAAGAGAATCCAACCGGTCCCTTCGAGCAAGTCCGTGGCCTGCTTGCCAATTTGGTGCAAGTGGGCCTCGACACCGCCGCGGTGATCGAAGCGGCGCTGGGCGAACAAGCTCAACATGTCGTCGTTTCGCCAGGTAGGAAGCTCACCGAATATCTCCTCGCTCACGGCAAGCGGATGGAGGGCCGAGTTGCTTTCTTGCCGCTCGATGCCGCCGGGCCACCGCCGTCGTCGATCGACTTAAGCGACGAATTCGGCGTCGTCGGACGAGCCGACAAATATGTCGAGGCAGCCATGGAACTCGCACCGCTGATCCGGCGGCTGCTCGGCAACACCTGGGTCGTCGAAAACCTGGGCCATGCGGTGTCACTCGCCGAATCGAAAGGCCGCGGTCTCAGTTTTGTCACGCTCGCGGGCGAATTGCTCGGCGCCGATGGCACGCTGGTCGTTGGCAAACGCCATGCGGCGATCGGGCTGATTTCTCGCCGCAGCGAACTGCGAGCCTTGCGATCGCAAATTTCGGAGTGGGAACGGAAAATCGCCGAAATCTCCAGCATCGTTTCGGCCTTAGAACAGCAAGTTGTCGATCGCGACCGCGTCGTCGCCGAAGCTTCCAGCGCCCACCAAGTTGCCAGCGAAGCCCTGGCCGAACAGCGACTTCGCGTCAGCACGGCTCAACAGCGGTGCGAGCAGATCGCCGAGCAACAAGCCGATCTCGAAACCGATTTACACGCCGCCGTCGAACAGCACGATAGCGCAGCGCGGTCGATGGCGCTTGCCCGCACGCGGCTCGATCAGTTGCAAACCGAGCTTTCGCAAGCTGAAGCCCGCATGTCGGATAACAACCGGCGCATCGAAGAACTCGACGCGGCCCGCCAGCAGCGCAATCACGACGCGATGGCCGCCCAAGTGGATTTGGCCCGAGGCGAGCAGCAGCTCGACCACCTCCGTCTGCAGCTCCGGCGCTATGAGCAAGACCACCGCGAGCGAGAGCAAACGATTGCCGAAATCGATCGGCAGCTTGCCGATGCCCGCCTGCGCCAGCAACAATCGGAGGCGCGTACGCTGGCCGCCGAAGCCGAGGCGGCCGAATTGTATTTGCGAAAGGAAACACTGACCGCCGAGATGGCCGGCCTCTCTGACCGGCGCGCAATCGTCGTCGGCGAGCGCGCCGGCGCGGCTCAATGGGCTCACGAACACCGCCAGAAAACCCGCAAACTCGAAGAACAGTTGCACCGGCTGGATCTAGCAGCGGGCGAAATCGGTCACGAGCGCGGCACGCTGGAAGCCCGCATGCGCGAGGATTACGGCATCGAGCTGGCGGATCTCACGCACCAACCCACGCCAGATGAACTCCACGCGCGCGAACAGATCGAAAGCGAAATCGCCGAGCTGCGCCGCAAATTAACGAATATCGGCGGCGTCAACCTCGACGCATTGCAGGAAGTCGATGAACTCGAAGACCGTTATCAGTCGCTCTCCAGCCAGCATCAAGATTTATCGCAGGCGAAATCATCGCTCGAACAAATCGTCCATCGCATCAACGCCGATAGCCGCCGGCTGTTCGCCGAAACGCTGGAAACGGTCAAAGGCCATTTTCAACAGTTGTTCCGCAAGCTGTTCGGCGGCGGTCAGGCCGATATTGTGTTGGAGGAAGGGGCCGATGTGCTCGACAGCGGCATCGAAATCGTTGCCCGTCCTCCTGGCAAAGAGCCGCGCAGCATTTCTCTCCTTTCCGGCGGCGAAAAGACGCTCACCTGTGTTGCCTTGCTACTGGCGATCTTCCGCAGCCGACCCAGCCCGTTCTGCGTGCTCGATGAAGTCGATGCGGCACTCGACGAAGCCAATATCGAACGCTTCATCGGCGTCTTGAAAGAATTTCTCGAGTGGACGCAATTCATCGTTGTGACGCATTCCAAGAAAACCATGACCGCGGCCAACACTCTCTACGGCGTCACGATGCAGGAATCGGGCGTTTCCAAGCGCGTCTCCGTGCGGTTCGAGGACGTCAGCGACAACGGCGAAATTAGCGCCGCCGCGATTCGGCGCGCTGAGCAAGAATCGCTTGCGACAAGCTCCGACCTGGCGAACACCGAAGCCGCCTAACTTTTTCGCTTCGCCGTTTCACTCGGCGCATGCTGAAACCTCGGCGAACCTTCGAAATTCCACCTCGTCCAACATCGCTGCTTCGCGCGTCAGTTCAAAGATCAGGGCAGTCGTTGGCCAATCGAAAGTCGCCAGTAAGCGGTCGAATTGCTCTGCCGGACAATGGCCTTTCAAGTCGACAAACAGCAGCCGTCCATCGCGGTCGAACAGGTTGCCGTCTACTTGCCAGTGCGAACCGGCTTGGGAAGATACCCACACAAAAGAACCGTCTGGTTCAACCAACATTCGCTCCAATTGGTCCAGTTGCGCCGCGACCTCCTCGAAGCTCAAGCGGAATGGCGTCGTGAGCAATGCTGGCGAAATCGCCAAGGTTCGGATCGACTTATTGCGGAGCTCAATGGGTGGCCCCATCGCAATCCGCTCCGGTCGAGCACGCACGGTGACGTGAAAAGAAAGCATGGCAGTTTTCCGTGCGCCACTCATAATTCCGCTCGAAGCAGCACTGCCTTAAGCAAAGTAGTCTCTATTTAGCGGATTGAAGTAATCTCAAAATTGCTCGGAGATTTGAATGATAGCGTCTTGCATGCTAGCTGAGTGAATCCCGTGTTTTTTGAGAATTACTTCATACGGCTAAAGTGTTACGCAAAGTAAAACCGGCAAATGAAATTGGCCATCGGCGGCCCTCGAGCCTCGGCCAAGTTCGCGATCTTTCACTGCCTGCCGCCAACCCAGCACGATCCGATTGGGCCTCCGGCATTCCAATTCACCCCAATTCATGTCAACCAGTCTGCCATCGCCCGATACAGCACTTCGCTTGCCGCTTCCACTTCCGCCAGCGGCACCCATTCGTCGGCCGTGTGAGCTTGATCGATGGAACCAGGGCCGAACACCACGCATGGCACGCCGGCAGGACCGAGAATGGCCGCATCGGTGCCATACGGCACGCCGATGATCCGAGATTCTCTGCCGGTCGTTTGTCGCACTGCGCCAATCAAACGGCGGCCCAGTTCGCCGTTATTGTCGCTTGGGAGCCCGCGGCCCTGCATATACGGGGGATCGTGCTGGAGCCGATCGCCGAGCTGCGTTTCAGCCTCCAAGTAGTCCATCGCGTGCTGTCGCGCGGCCAGCGGCTGCTCGCCAGGCACGATTCGCCGATCAATTTCAATCGTGCAGCGGCCCGGTACCGTGTTCACGCTGACGCCGCCGCCGATGATGCCAACGCTGAGCGTCGGCCGACCGCAAAGCGGATGCTCGGCGAGCTTACCGACAATGTCTCGTTGATATCGCTCGAGGGCTGCTAGTACAGGTGCCATGCGAAAAATCGCATTTTCACCTAGCTCGGGCTGCGAGCTGTGAGCCGATCGTCCCAACACATGACAACGCCAACGAACCATGCCTTTGTGAGCGACGACGACATTCAGATTAGTTGGCTCGGCGACAATTGCCGCATCGGGGCGCCGTGGAATCATCGAGCTTGGCTCATCGAACCATGTGCGGCACAATTTCATGGCCCCCGTGAAGCCATGTTCTTCATTCACGGTGCAGGCCATGACGACGGTTGGCCGTGGCTTCGGTCGCGTATCCGCAAGCCGTGAAAACGCGTGGAGCATCGCGGCCATGCCTCCTTTGATGTCGCACGCGCCGCGGCCAAACAGTCGGCCGTCGCGGATTTGCGAATCAAAGGGCGGAATGGTCATACCGTCGGTTGGCACGGTGTCTTGATGAGCTTCGAGCATCACCAGCCGCCCGCCTTGCTCTAGCGGCGGGTCGCCTTCGAGTAGAGCGAAAAGATTGTCGCGTTTGGGCGCAACCGTTTGGCGCTGCGAGGGAATGCCAAGGCGAGCAAAAAGCCGCTCCAAGTAGTCGGTCACCCGGTATTCGCAGTACTCCGGCCCATCCAGCGCGCGGCCCATCGGGTTGACACTTGGCGTAGCGACCAAATCTCGTAATGTAGCGATTAAATCGAGAGACATAGGGCAAATTCGTCGATATTCAGCGATCCGCGTATCTTCAACTCCGTCAGCGCTGCGCCTCGGTGGTATGAAATTCGGGCTAGGACAACTCGGCACTTGCCAGTTCCGGTTATAACACTTATCTGTCCGGAAATCTTCGCCGATCGCGCCGAGGAGCATCGTGAAATCGCCTCGGCTAATTATACTGAAGCGATAGTCCGCCTTGGTTCGTAGGACGGCGGAACCCACGTGAATCGGCGTTGGAAACGCCCTTTTCTTTCGTGTTGCGGTCGGCTGATTCAGGATTACAGCCACGCGGCATTCAGCAACCGTTCAGCTCGAAAAGGTGTGTCAATGAAGTGTGTTCTACTCCGTGTTTTGCTGAGTTCCAGTTTCGGCATCCTCGTATTCCTGGCGGGACCATTCGGCCTTCCCACGGCTCATGCTCAAGTGGAAGGGCTGGAAGCGCCGAAATTTGGACCAGCGGAGCCACCTTCGACGGCTCCGCCGACAAAGCCCGAGCCGATGGTCCCTCCGACGACTCCCGAACCGGCGCCGGCGCCCGGCGATCGAATCGTACCGGCCCCTGCGCCAGAAGGTCGGAACGCTACCGAGCCGCAGCCGTATGTACCTCCCTCGTCTCCCTCCGTCGATCAAATCAAACTCGGCCAGGAACTCATGAATCAAGGCAAAGCTGAGCTTGCCCTCCAGTATTTTGAAGAGGCCACCAAGCTGGCGACCGGCGAACTGGAAACAGCCGATGCTTATTATGTCCTCGGCAATGCGCTGCGCAGCCTGAACCGCTTCGACGAAGCCATCGATGCGTATTCGACGACAATTCTCAATAATCCCGATGACACGGAAGCCTATCTTCGTCGCGGCATCGCCTGGTTCTACAAGGGCGAATACCAAATTGCTTGGGACGATTTTGACGATGCCGCCCTCATCGTTCGCGACGTGGATGAACCCTATCCGGAATTTTGGAAAGGGTTGACCAGAGCCAAGCAGGGCGATTGGCTCGGTGCCGTCAATTCGTATGCCTTCGCGATCTTGAAGTCTCCTCGATTTGCATTGGCGTACACCAATCGCGGCCTGGCCTACCTGCAATTAGACGAACCTGAAAAAGCAGTGCTCGATTTCGATCAAGCCATTCGCCACGATCGCCGCAACCCCGTCCATTACTACCGCCGCGGCATCGCGCAAGCGCGGCTGGACCACACCGACGCCGCGCTCGCGTCCTACAACGAAGCGATTCGACTCGATCCGAATTATGCCGACGCGGTGCGGAACCGAAATTTGCTGCAGGGAAGCGTCAAGCGATAATGTGCTGAGCGTCAACGCGAAGTGCGTGTGGCGATTTCCACGACCTACTCACTTCGGCATCACCTCCACCACCTTGCCGCGACGCGTGAAGGTCAATCCGGCCGGTTCCAATACCGTGTTGAGCAGCTTGTCGGCGGACACGTTTTTGACATCAACGTGTACCTCCTGAGTGAGTGAAATTCCTTTGGCAGCGATCGCATCGCGGTCGATCTTGAGTTCGAAATCGAGTTTTTTGGCCAATGCCTCCAACAGCTTATCCACCGCGAGAATCACTCGCAGCGTATAAACCTGCTCGGTCGTTTCTCGAACCGTCGTCCGCTTCACCGCGCGCCCGGAAAGCAGTTCTTGAATCATCTCGTGCTCCTCTTGCCGAGCGCGGACGAACAATTTGTTGCCGATAGGTTTGATCTCGGCAGACGTTAAGAGGGAATTTTGCTTCAGTCCAATCGCCACTTCCTGCGCCGAACCCGCAACGTTGTAGACATGCTCGAGCAGTGCTTCGGTAGGCGTCGGCACAAGCGAAATCGACTGTCCATCGGTGGCAATTTCAAAGGTGAGGTCGAATTGCGCCAAGACGAGCGTCAGTCGCTGGGAAAGGCTGATTGCCGGCAGATCGCCGGCGGCCCATAGATCGTGGGGAACGCGATCAAGCCCCCGAATATCCAAGTTGTATTCGCGCCCCAGGGTGACCAGTAGATCGCGAGGCGTCGTGGCATCGGGCCATTTCAACGGACGCAGTTGCACCCATGCGGCACGAGCCGCTAGCGGCAGTTTTGCCGCGTCCTGCATTCGCAGAGCGGCCACCGTGCGAATGGTCTCGGCTGCGGGTTTCGGCCCAAGATATACAACAGGACCGACCATTGCCACGGCCGCATCGAGCCGTGAGGCAATTCGCTTGAGAGCTTCTTCCAGCGGCACTCCGTCAAAGCTCAATTCAACCTTGCGATCCGGGTCGATTCGCCGATCGAGCACAAAAGCCAGCCCTTGTGCCCGGCAAAATCGCGTAAGTGATTGTCGCACCGGCACATTCGACCACGTAACGCCCGCTTGCTGCATTAGGGCTTTTCGCAAGGGCTCCCCAGTCAGCCAGTGAACCTCATCGGCGCAAACTGATTCGGCCGCGATATATACGGCGAACACTACGACGGCGGCAAATGCCCAAGAGAATGATCGCATGGCGTGATTGCCTTGGTGCTGTATTTCGTCTCCCTCGAGATTCTTGGCGAATTCCGCTCTTTTTACGCCAATCCAACTAGTAACAGTTTATCTTCCAAATCTGGTAATTACACTGGAATGTTGTGCCTCAATTCTGCTCATCTTTTCTAACGGGAGTTCTTTTCCCACCGAGCGTGCCACATGAGCGAGCCTACGCTACGCCGTCCTGCTTTGGCTGAATTGTACGAGCAATTTCTAGCCGACCGCGACCATGCATCGTTCGTCCACCGCGTCGCCCAACGATATCACGCGGCGACTCTCGAGCGGCTGGCGGTCCATTCGTCGCGCTGGGTCCGCCGAGGCTCGGTGTTGGCCTTGGGAGCGGTTGGCGATTACCTCTCGAACACGATTCTAGGGCATGCGCTGGTGGACATCGACCGGGGCGTCCGTACGCTGGCGGAGTCGTCGATCCGCTCGATTTGGTGCCGCGACGGCAGTTGGAACCAACAGCAACAGCTAACCCGGGTAATTGCCCTGAACGCAGCGGAAAAGCACGATTCGGCCCGTGCGGCTGCCGGCAAGCTGATCGAGGAAAACCCTTGGTTCGCCGAGGCTTGGAATCAGCGCGCCATTGCGTACTTCGCGATGGGCCGATACTTCGAATCAATCGCCGATTGTCGTCGCTCGCTGGAACTGAATCCGTTCCATTTCGGCGCTGCCGCTGGCATGGGACAGTGTCATCTGCAATTAGGCGACCACCAAGCCGCGTTGGAAACATTTCGCCACGCGCTAAAGATCAATCCCAGCATGGAAGGCGTGCGAGCCAACGTGGTCTACCTACAAAAGTTGTTGAAGAAGAAATAAGCCGCCACGATTGCAAAATGCCAGAAGTGTAACAGTCAAGGATGCCACCAACGACGTTACCGTGCTTGGCGGGCTTGCAGAAAAGCCGATCGTGCCAAAATCGAACCGGCCCATCGAGCAAATGGCTGCCCGCCATCGGAAAGGCAGGCTTCTAGAAAATGCCGAGAAACCTTGGCTCGATTTTCCACGCTCCCAGGGCACGAGATTGCACGCGTCTGAAATCGACCGAATCGTTCGCGCCATAATTCGTAAAAATGGCTCGAGCAGTGGATGCTGGGCGGCCATCCGTCGCAGCAGTTCTTCCTTCAGTGACTCGATTTTCACCATCGCCCAACATCCGCGCACCGGCCAAATAGACGATTTCGTAATCGAATGCCACTTGCTCGACGGTCAGGTGGGGCATTCTCGCTCGGCGACCGACTTGGGATGCGGAAACAGGCCACCTATGGGGTGGTGGTGCCGCCAAAGATCATTGGTTTGCCAATCGGTTGC
Organism: Pirellulales bacterium; assembly: GCA_020851115.1. Lineage (GTDB taxonomy): Bacteria > Planctomycetota > Planctomycetia > Pirellulales > JADZDJ01 > JADZDJ01. The sequence continues at coordinate 69,337 of JADZDJ010000158.1, read as the reverse complement.
GACCATGATAATTGACCCTTGATGATTGCAAATTCACTTGCCGATGGATTACGATAAAACGCTCCTGGCCGCTAAATTCACTACGAAGGCACGAAACACTCCAGGAAAAAAAGGGATCGGATAAAAGATCGTTGGCTAGTCTACGGTCTCCAGTCGGTTTGTTTACGGTCTCATGAGCGCGCCGTGAACTCCATGCCGACGCAGTGAGAAATACAGGCCAGAACAAATCGCCGGTCGTTGGTTTTTCGGCAAACTTCGCGATGCGCACTGTACGGCAGTGTCAGCTCTTGTTTTAACCCAATTGGAGAATCCTTCCATGATCTGTTCACAGAAAATACTTCCAGCATTCCTCCTGATCCTGTGGGCTGCCGCCCTGCCGGCAGCCGAGCCGAAAATCGAGTTACTTTGGCCTGCTGGCGCCCCTGGTGCCAAAGGGGACACCGACAACGACAAGCCCAAGCTGCAAATTTACGTACCAGAGAAGCAAACGAGCCACGCCGGGATTGTCATCTGCCCGGGCGGCGGCTACGGCCATTTGGCGATGGGCCACGAGGGAACCCAGGTTGCCCAGTGGCTCAATTCGCTGGGAATTGCCGCGTTCGTGCTGGATTATCGCCACCAAGGCAGGGGCTACGGCCATCCTGCTCCGTTGGACGATGCGCAGCGGGCGATTCGCACGGTGCGGTCGCGCGCGAACGAATTCGGAATCGACCCCAAGAAAGTGGGCATCATGGGATTTTCGGCCGGTGGGCACTTGGCCTCAACCGCGGGCACGCATTTCGACGCCGGTAATTTGAACGCCAAGGATGCGATCGATCGCGTGAGTTGCCGGCCCGATTTCATGATCTTGTGCTATCCAGCGGTTACGCTGACCGATCCCTACACGCACGCCGGCTCACGCAAAAATTTGCTCGGCGATAAGCCTGACCCCGAACTGGTGAAAAGCCTCTCGAACGAAACCCAAGTCACCAGCGAAACTCCGCAGACGTTTTTATTCCACACCAACGGAGATGAAGTCGTCGTTCCGGAGAATAGCGTTTTGTTTTATCTGGCCCTACGGAAAGCCAAAGTACCGGCCGAGTTGCACATTTATCAAGACGGCGGGCACGGATCGGGCCTCGCAGTCAGCGATCCGATTCTGACAACTTGGAAAGAGCGATTGAGAGATTGGCTGAAATCCCGCAGCTTGCTGGGTGGAGAATGAGCAAGTTGGCAGTAGGTGGAAAAAAATGCGAAGTTCGACGAGGAGCGAAAGCAAGTGCCTACCTATGTCTTTCCTCGTTTTGACTTGGCTTTGAAGACCGTCGATCCACGGATGAGGGCTTGATTTCGGTGCTCGTTCCTTCTGCCCTAGAACTATTCGCCGCGGGAAATTGGCGATATGCTTAGTGAAAACCTGCAGCCGACCAATCTGGTCGGACTGCGAAGAACCATGAGGACGATCCATGATGCTGAACGCCGTTCTGCCGCTGCTAGCTCAATTACAGGGCGAAGAACTCGAAAAATGGCTTGGCGAAAATGTTTGGACTTGGATTCTGGCCGGCGTGTTCACGTTTTTCTTGCTCGTCTTTATCATCCTCGTCCTGGCTTACGGCAAGTTGTGGTTTCAGGCGTATATGTCGAACGCCCGGGTGAGTCTGTGGAGCCTGGTGGGAATGAGCTTGCGCAAGGTTGATGCGCGGGTGATCGTGCAAGCGAAGATCATGGCGCTGCAAGCGGGAGTTGGAACGGATCCGCAGACTGGAATTACGACGCGGCGGCTCGAAGCCCATTACTTGGCCGGTGGCGATGTGCCGCGAGTGATTCGCGCGATCATCGCCGCACAGCGGGCCGACATCGACTTGGATTTCGACCGTGCGGCCGCCATCGATCTGGCCGGGCGCGACGTACTCGATGCGGTGCAGACCAGCGTCAATCCTAAGGTGATCGACTGCCCCGACCCGAACACCAGCCGCAAGAGCACGCTATCGGCCATCGCTAAAAACGGAGTCGAGCTGCGCGTCAAGGCGCTGGTAACGGTGCGCACGAACTTGCAACAACTTATCGGTGGCGCGACGGAAGAGACGATCATCGCTCGCGTCGGCGAAGGAATAATTACCGCGATCGGTTCGGCGGAAAGTCATTTGAGTGTGATCGAAAATCCCGATCGGATCAGCAAAGCGGTGCTGGAGCGCGGGTTGGATGCCAACACGGCGTTTCAAATCGTTTCGATCGACATTGCCGACGTCGATGTGGGCGAAAATATCGGCGCTCGCCTGCAAGCCGATCAAGCCGAGGCCGACACTCGTGTGGCCCGCGCCAAGGCCGAGGAGCGCCGGGCAATCGCCATCGCCAAAGAACAAGAAATGAAAGCAGCCGTGCAAGAAAACCGCGCATTGGTGGTCACGGCGGAAGCCGAAGTGCCCATGGCCATGGCCCACGCCTTCCGCAGCGGCAATTTGCACGGAAAACCGGCGGACAATGGGGCAGCCAGCGTCGATCGGTGACCACATGTTGGCCGCGGCGCGAAAGTCGTTTCAAGCGTCAGGTTTAACCATGCTTTCGGAACGGCAAGCTATTTCAAGGTGATTTGCTTCGGCTCATCGCTGGTTCCCAATTCGATTTGCTCCTTGTCCAGACCTGCCGCGCCGACAACCACCGTGATCGGATGGTCCATGCTTTGCGTTCGTCGTGGCAACGCCGGAAGTGAGGCTGCAGTAACATGATCGCCGAATTCTCGACGAGCGCTAGAGGAATTATTCCACAACAAATTCGGCGGCGATGAAGTGCTCCGGCCGCACGTCGGTCTTGTCATGGCCAAACAAATTGCGCCCGAAATGAGTCCGAGAAAAGCCGCACCGACAGTTTTTTTTCAACATGCTGAGGAAGTTTGGCACGATGGCGGCTAACTTGGAGTGTGATGTGCTCTGAGCCTCATGTTCGCTCGCAGTTCGTGATTTGCTTGGCAGGTCATATCGACCACGGCAAATCAGCGATCGTCCATGCGCTGACGGGAGCGAAAGTCGATCGCTTGCCAGAGGAAAGACGCCGCGGGATCACCATTGAACTGGGATTTGCGCATTTTGATGATTTCGGGGGACGATTTGCACTGATCGACGTGCCGGGGCACGAGCGGTTCATTCATACGATGGTGGCCGGGGCTTCGGGGGTCGATGCGGCATTGCTCGTGATTGCTGCCGATGATTCGGTGATGCCGCAGACGCGCGAACATGTGGCCCTACTGGAAATGCTCGGCGTGCGTCGTGGCGTCATTGCGATCAGTAAATGCGATTTGGCGGACGACGAGCAACTGGAAATGGTCGATCTCGAGGTGGCGGATCTGGTCGCGACGACTTTTTTGGCCAAGGCGCCGCGGATTCGGGTCGCTGCGCCATCGGGCATGGGAATGGCCGAACTGCGCACAGCAATCGTCGAAGCTGCGAAATCCTCGGCCATGCGGCCAACGCACGATACTCGCTTTCGGCTGCCGATCGATCGGGCATTTTCCCCCACTGGCCAAGGCGTGGTAGTCACCGGCACTGTTTGGCGCGGAACAGCGCGCGTTGGCGACACGCTGCATCTACTTCCCGAGAAAATACTGGTGCGAATTCGCCGCTTACAATCGCAAGGGGCGGACGTCGAAAAAGTCTCGGCGGGCGAGCGTGCGGCAATCAATTTGGTGGGCGTGAAAGGCTCGGCTATCGATCGCGGGCACGAACTTGGCACACCCGGCGCGTTCGAACCGGCCAAGCGCCATTTGGCGCACTTGAAAATTCTGCCAGAGGCGAGCCGCGGGCTGAAACATCGTCAGATCGTGCGATTGCATTTGGGAGCCAATCAGGCAACGTGCCAGATCCTATTTGGGCAGCGTTCGGTTGCGCCCGGCGAAGCTGCGTTTGCAGTGCTGCGCTGTGCGAAGCCGGTCGTCGCCGAGTATGAGCAACCATTTGTGCTGAGGCAGTTTTCACCGGCGCGAACGATCGGGGGCGGCCGGATCATCGGCCCGGCGCTGCAAGCGTCCGATCGGCTTACTCGCAGCCTGGCCGCTGCTCCGGGACTCGCGGACACGGATCTGAAGGTTCGGCTGACCGCGTATATCGATCTCCGACGCGAAGCACGATTTGACGAGGCAAGCGAATCGTGGATTGGAATGGGCGTAGCTCAATGCGACGATCTGATCCAGCAACTCGAACGGCAGGAAGCGATTATTCGCATACCTGGACCGGTCGCCTCGTTCATCACGTACCATCGCTTCGACCAACTCAAGCAACTCCTATTTCGCCGCTGTCAAAGGGAGCTTGAGCGCCGCCGCCCAGCGTCGCGCGTGCCGCTGTCGGCGATTTTGGCTGCCATGAAGCGGTCTGCAAGTCCAGCCGTCCTTGATGCGCTGCTTGCTCGCCTCGCGGCCAGCAAGGAGCTGATCGTGAGCGAAGGGCGCATCGGCCTGCGGAGCGGGCCGGAACTGACAAACCGGCAGCGACTGATGGTTCGATTGCTCGTCGGCGAAGTTTCCGCAGGCGGCGTAACCCCTCCGACACTCAAAGAGTTCGCAGAACAGCACAACATTTCACCCGACGATGTGGAAGCGCTCGTGCAAGTTGCCGTGGATGAGGGACAATTCATGCGAGTGTCTCCGCAACTCGTGATGGTTCCAGCGGCCCTCGAAACACTTCGCCAGAGCCTGCTGAGCTATTTTGAAACGTCCTCAATCGCGAAAGTCGGCGTGCTGCGCGAGCGATGGAAAATGACTCGAAAACATGCGGTTCCAATTTTCGAGTTTTTCGACCAACGGCAAATTACCGTCCGCTCAGGAGACGACCGCGCGGCTGGCCCGCGCATTTCCCTACCCATTGACGAAGCCCTCCGATGACATCAGAGCATCAAAAAAGTTTGCGACGGCTGCCAGCCGTCGAGCGGGTGCTTAATCGACCGGACGTCGCGCCGCTCTGCACGCAATTTGGCCGCCGGGTGGCGACTAGCTGGATTCGTCAGATTTTGGCTCAAATGCGCAGCCACCGAGACGGGCGTCTATCGACCGATGCAGCGGCGATCGAAGACCTGGTGGTCCAGCAGTTGCATGAAATCGCCCAGATCGCAGGCTCGCAGCGGCTGCGAAAGGTAATCAATGGCACGGGGATTGTAATTCATACGAATCTCGGCCGCGCGCCGCTGGCAGCGGCGGCTATCGAAGCGATGACCCGGGCCGCCGCTTGCACGAACTTGGAAGTCGATCTAGCGTCCGGCCACCGCAGCAAGCGGGGGGGGACGATCGAATTCTTGTGTCAGCAAGTAACCGGTGCGGAAGCTGCACTCGTCGTCAACAATTGCGCGGCCGCCACACTTCTCGCGCTGCAAACGCTAGCCGTCGGTCGACGAGTGATCATTTCACGCGGCCAATTGATCGAAATCGGCGGCTCTTTTCGGTTGCCCGATGTGTTTCGGCAGGCGGGAGTCGAATTGCACGAAGTCGGCACAACGAATCGCACTCGCTTGGCGGATTATGCAGAAGCCATTGGCCCTGAGACGGCGGCTTTGTTGCGAGTGCATCCGAGCAATTATCGGATCTCGGGGTATTCTGAATCGGTGTCGATTGCTGAGTTGGTGAACTTGGGGAAGCGCGCGGGGCTGCCGGTGATCGACGATGTCGGTAGCGGCTGCCTTTACGATCTCACACGCTGCGGACTTTCGGAGGAACCCGTCGTGCGCGACAGCGTCAGGTTGGGAGCGGACGCGGTCCTGTTTAGCGGCGATAAGCTCCTTGGGGGCCCCCAGTGTGGCATCATCGTTGGATGCGCCGAACTGGTGGCCAAGATGCGGTCGAATCCGCTTGCGCGGGCGCTGCGCGTCGATAAGCTGACGTTGGCAGCACTCGAAGCAACGCTCGAAATTCACCGCGCAGGTCGTGCCTTTGCGGAAATTCCAGTGTTGCGTCAATTAACGCAGTCCGCGGATGAGCTTCACTCACGCGCTGAACGGTTGTTGGCACTACTGCACGAAAAATCTGCGTCAGCGAAAGCACTCTCGATTTGCGAAGTCGATTCAGCGCCGGGCGGTGGTGCGCTTCCGGACCAAACCGTGCCAAGTTGGGCGATCGCCATCGCTAGCGGAAGTCCCGATCAAGTTTCGCGTCAATTGCGACTGGGCAATCCTGCAGTCTTCGCAAGGGTCCAGGAAAAATGCACTCTCATCGATTTGCGAACCGTGGATGCGAGCGACGATGAAGCACTGCTCAACCGAATGGTGCAGTGCAGTCTCGAATGAATCGATGCCGATGTTGCATGCCAAACGGCGGCAGAAATTCCACGCAATCGATTGGACGGCGGATCGACGCCATTCCCACGATGGATGTGAAACAGGCGTGGCTGTTTATTTCACCGAGCAGGGTGGGAATACCACGGCGTCACTGTTCGGCTCTATTGGAACGCGACCAACGATCATGGAAAGCCAAGACGAGCTATCAGCAGAAGAGGGCTGTGCAAGGAAGGGAAACCGCGAAAACAGCCCACGAAAAGCTTCTCTCCTCCTTGCCTTCTCCCGCTGCCCCTGTCTCCTTGTTCTCGAAATAATTTTCCGGCCACTGCATTCGCCCTGCCTTGCTACCCCTTTCCCTTGAAAAGCGACGCAACTATGTTATGCTCCTCGGTTCGACCTTTGCTTGTTGGCGGCCGAGTAAATCGTCGGCCGTTTTGTTTGACACCCACAATATTTTAGGAGAACGTAGCATGTCCATGTTCATCGGCGAGTCGCTCAAAGGAGAAGGCAACGAAGTAGCTCACATCGACCTGTTGATTGGCGACAAGGAAGGCCCCGTCGGCCACGCATTCGCCAACGCCTTGGCGCGTCAAAGCGAAGGGCACTCGAACTTGCTTGCCGTGCTGACGCCGAATTTGGCCGTCAAGCCCGCGACCGTGCTCATTACCAAGGTTACCATCAAGGGTGCCAAGCAAGCCGTGCAGATGTTCGGCCCTGCGCAGGCTGCCGTCGCCAAGGCCGTCGCCGACAGCGTCGAAGCTGGCGTCATTCCCAAGGCCGACGCCGAAAAACTCTGTATCGTCTGCGGCGTGTTCATTCATTGGGATGCGGCCGACGACAAGAAAATCTACAACTACAATTACGAAGCCACCAAGGAATCGATTGCCAACGCGATGAAGGGCAAGCCGTCGGCCGAGGAAATGATTGCCGGCAAGGAAAAAGCCGTGCATCCGTTCCGCGGATTCTAAGTCGCTCGACGGCCTCGGCCTCGTATGGTCGGTGGAGTCAAATGTACGGCAAGAGCGGGTGAAGAGGTGAAATGGTGACCAGGCGAGAGGTGCATTCTCGCCCCTTCACCCGCTCACCCCTTCACCCGCTGCTTGTTTCAATGGATCACGACGGTGTGTGAATGTCCAAGTCGAAAATTCTTTTGCAACTCGATCCCGACCCGCAGCCGAGCGTGTTCGACTCGGTGGTGGCCGTAGACGCAGGCGTCAATCAGCTCTTTCGCCATGGAGGCGTGTCGGCCGCTCAGGTGCGCGCCCTGGTGCATGGCGCGATTTTTACTCGCGGTCCAGAGGACTTAAAAGCAACGGCAATTTTTGTCGGCGGGTCGGACGTGAAGGCCAGCGAAGCGCTGTTCGACGAAGTTCGCCAGACGTTCTTCGGTCCGATGCGCGTTTCGGCGATGCTCGATCCCAACGGCTCGAACACCACTGCGGCGGCCGCCGTCTTGGCGGCCGCCAAGCACTGCGAGTTGCGCGGCAAGACGACCTTGGTGCTCGGCGGAACCGGTCCGGTCGGTAATCGCGCGGCCCGGCTACTGGCGCGAGAAGGAGCCACAGTGCGCGTCGGTTCTCGCGACTTGCGCAAGGCAGAGGCGGTCTGCCGTTCCATTGAGCAGCGGGCAACGGATGCTGTGATTTCCCCGATCGCCACGAATTCGGCCGGCGAACTACGGGCCGCGTTGGAGGGAGTCGCCGTGGTGATTGCGGCCGGGGCAGCGGGAGTAACACTGCTGCCCGCCGACGTGCTTCGTGGCTGCCAATCGCTGGCCGTCGCCATCGACCTGAACGCCGTGCCGCCGTTGGGCATCGAAGGTGTTGACGTGATGGACAAAGCGAAACAGCGCGATCGTCTCATCTGCTACGGAGCGTTGGGCGTCGGCGGCACCAAGATGAAAATTCACAAAGCAGCAATTCAGCGGATGTTTGAAACCAACGGCTTGGTCCTCGACGCGGAAGAAATCTACGAAATTGGAAAATTGTTGTAGATGTCGCGCCGCGAGTCGCCGATTTCGCGGATTCGGGGATCAGTAAGCGGTCAATCGTTCTCGCAAGCGTCAGAATCCTGTTGCTCAACGGCTAAATTCATGACGGTTCAATTAGCCCTGACCATTTGTCTCTTGGGCGAGGACTCCTAGCACCATCGTGCGGACCTTGTACTCCGCGGCGGCGGCGGCAGCGACGATTTCTTCGCCGCTGGTGGCTGCGAGCGTATCGGGCTGGCAGACATTCGTGACCGTCGAGATGGCCAGCACCCGCAAGCCGCAGTGGACGGCGACGATCACTTCCGGCACGGTGGACATACCGACAACGTCGCCGCCGATTTTTCGCAGCAAGCGGTATTCGGCCCGGGTTTCGTAATTCGGGCCGCTCAGCGCGACATAAACGCCGCGGTGGGCGACGAAGTTTTCTTGGCGGGCAATTTCCAGCGCTCGTTCGACAAGGTTGCGGTCGTAGGGGCTGCTCATGTCGGGAAAACGCGGGCCGAGCTGGTCGTCGTTGATGCCCATGAGTGGACTAGCGTGCATCAGGTTGATGTGGTCGTCGAGGACCATGACTTCGCCGCTGCGGTACCGAGGGTTCAGGCCGCCGCTGGCATTGGAGACGACGAGTAGATCGATGCCCAGCGATTTCATCACGCGCACCGGCAGTGTGATTTGCCACTGCGGATAGCCTTCATAGACGTGGAAGCGGCCTTCCATCGTCACGACCGGCAGCCCGGCCAGCGTGCCGCAAACGAGTTGCCCCCGATGGCCGATGGCGGTCGAACGCGGAAAATGTGGGATTTCCTCGTAGGGAATGTTTGTGGGATTTTCAATGAACGACGCGAGGTTCCCCAGTCCGGTCCCGAGGATGACTCCGGCGCGCGGGGCACCGTTCCACCGGTCGCGGATGAAATTGGCGGCGGCGGTGATTTTTTGAGCTTGATGAAGCAAGACGGTTGTCGATGGTCAGGCTCGCATTTGGCGGCGCATGGCGATTGCCTCAGGCGACGACTCTTTTGCCAAAATGAGTTTGCAGTCGCCGGACAACGGCATTGATTGCGGATTGCTTTTCGGTGACGGATAGTTTGCCAGCTTCGATCAATAGATCCGCAAGTTGTTCGAGACACTCTCGGCGCAGCGACGGTTGATAGAGCAGCATCAGGCGGCGTTCAACGAAATCGCCGAGCGTAGTAACCCATTCGTGGTCGATCAGCCAGCGAGAGTAGACGATCGGCAGCGAGGTTCCGGCCAGCAAGGGGTGAGAGTGACGCGACTCTCCCTCCGCGACAGGTTGCGCCTCGCGGAGCGAGACGCCTGCATTGGATGATCTTCCGCATAACTGCGTGAGAATTGCGATCGCGCGCGTGCCGCAGAGTTTCCACACGGCTTCGACCGATTCGACCGGGAGTTGGCAGCGAGCGGCAAGTTGCTGCCACGACCAATGCAACGCTTCCTCGTCGGCAGGATAGTTTTCGCCGCCAGGGAGCGGCCGCTGGCGTGAATTGGCCGTGTGCGGCAGATGCAGACGTTCGAGAATCGTGTTGGCCGCTTCTTCGGCCAATGAGCGGCAGGTCGTAAGCTTTCCGCCGATGATCGAGAAGCACGGCACAGGGCTGCCACGATGTTCTTCCATCCAATGCCGGCGCGTGATGGCGGCCGTGGTTTTGGCGTCGGTAAATGGCAGTGGCCGAACGCCGGCGTAGTGGAGTTCGATGTCGGCAGTCGTCAGGCCGAGATTCGGAAAGACTTCGTTGACGGCGGCAATCAAGTAATCGAGTTCTTGCGGCGTGGCGACGGCCGTTTCGGGATCGCCATCGAAGGGTACGTCGGTCGTGCCGACGAGTGTGCCCTTGACGAACGGCAGAATGAAGACCGGCCGGCCGTCGGTGGCTTCCGTGTAAACCGCGCGGCCGTCGAGCAGTGCTTGCAGCCGCGCGTGGCCGGTGATGAAGTGGCTGCCTTTTGTGCCTCCCAGCAAGCGATTTTGAATCATGCCGAGCGATTGCAAGGTGCGATCGACCCATGCGCCGGTGGCGTTGACGACGGCCGAAGGTTCGATGGTTTCGAGCGCCTCGTGCGTTGCCGATTGGCGGATGGTTGCCGTGCGGCCATCCCAGGCGGCTTCGCTATAGGTGTGAATGGAGAAGCGGCTGCCTTGCTTGGCGGCAAGCTGGCGGGCGTCTTCGAGCAGCGCAAGGGTGAATCGTTCGGGAAATACGACTTGCGCGTCGGAGAATTCGCACGTCCAGGGATATTTCGCCGGGTCGATCGGTACGATGCCCGATTCCGTGGTGCAATGCGATTTTCGCTTTGGCAGCGTCGGATCGCGGGCGTAATGATCGTACAACCAGAGCCCCAATCGCACGGTCCATAGCCCACGATGCAGCGGCTTTTTGCTCGGGCGGTCTTTCAGACCGAAAAATCGCCTAGCGGCGGCCATCAAGCCGCCGAAGCGGTGATGTACGGGGATAAACAGTCGCAGGGGATGGACAAAGTGCGGCGCAAGAGTTAGCAGCCGCGTCCGTTCGCCGAGCGATTCGCGGACCAGTGCGAATTCGCCATATTCGAGATACCGCAAGCCGCCATGAATGAGCCGCGACGAATAAGCGGTGGCCCCGCAAGCGATGTCGCGACGTTCGACGATGACCACATCGACGCCGTTGAGAGCCAGCTCGCGCGCAAGGGCAGCGCCATTGATGCCGGCACCAAGGATGAGGACGGAATTGGGCACGAGGTAGAAAATGTAAATGCTGAACGATGAACGATGAATACAATCGGTGCGGCGTCAATCGTAAGCTGCAAGTTGCGAAAGTGCTGGCGAATGTCACTCGAATGATTGTTGCCAGGCTTTCAATTTGCATCGGTTCGTCGGCAGACCGATTATCCACGCAATCGCTCGCGAAGCCAGCCCGGTCGGTTGGTCGTGATGCCTTGAACTCCCAGGCCGATGAGATGGCGAGCTAGCTTAGGGTCGTCCACGGTCCAGACGCACAGGCCAAGACCAGCGGAGTGGATTTGCCGCGCGAATTCGGCATCGATGGGACCGGTGGCCATCAGATCGAGTCCATCCAGCCCCGCGGCTTGCGCTGAGCAGAGAACGTCGGCGGGCGTCGGCCGCCAAGCGTTTGGAGAATTGCGCTGGAATTCGACAACCCAATAGGCCGGGCATTGAGGAATAGCCTGTTTGATGGCCGCGATGGTGTCGAATTGCAGACCAATTGGAATGATCTGTCGCGGGTCTAAGGAGCATCTAGCGATGACCAGACGCAGCGGTTCGATGATTTCGACGCCACATTTAATTTCAACGTAGAATCGCTTCCCGCCAGGAACGGTGCCGAGCAGTTCGTCGAGCGTGGGAACCCTTTCGCCGGCGTATTGCAGGCTTTTCCAAGCGCCGACATCGAAAGATTGCAACTCAGCGAGCGTGCAATCGGCCACGCGGCGATTGATGCCTGCCGTGCGGCGCAAATCGTCGTCGTGCATCGAGACGATTTTGCCGTCGGCCGTCAGGCGAAAATCTCCTTCGGCCGCATCCGCGCCTTCTTGCCAGGCAAGCTCGATGGCGGCATGAGTATTTTCAGGCGCAAGATAGGAGGAACCTCGATGGGCGATGATCTCGACGGCATCCATGACTGCTACGACTGATTGGCACTCTTCCGAGATTTTCCAGCGCAGCGGCGACGCGCGATAGCAAGGATTGCGATTCGATCAAGGACGCGCAGCACCATCGAATTCAAGCTCTGGCGTCAAGCATTCGATGCGTCAGTCGCGCGATTACTGGTCACCGCCCAACGGACATTACCGACGCGATGACATCACCAATTGCAGGATATACCAGAACAGCAGGGCCAGCGACGCAAATAACGCCAGCGCTGCGGCGACGTGCTGACCGATGCGGTAATAGTGCAGCACATTGGATGTGTCATACAAAATATAGCCGCACGACAGCACGATCATGGCAATGACAAATAGATTGCCCAATTGAAACCCAAACAGCATGGCGCAAGCAATCGCCGCCATTGCGGCAAAGCCGCCGAACATCAAACCCACGCGAAGGAACGAAAAGTCGTGCCCCGTGATGAACACTGCTGCCGTCAGCCCGCCAAACGCCAATAAAGTAATCACGCCGGCCGTCGGAATAACATCGTTGCCAAATTGATCCGCCAATAGCAGGAGCGGAGCGAACATCACGGACCATGCCGCCACGGATAATCCCAATCCTGCGTATTGCATCGCAACCGAAGTGGACGATTTTGCCCAATAGTCGGCGAGCCAGCCAATCGCCATAAAGGCAGCCAACACCACCAGCCAGGTTACTCGACCATTGCTAAAGAGCATCGAAAAGAGGTTTTCCGCGATTCCGGTTTGGAAATACACCACTTCCAAACCGCAGAACAACAGCACCGCACCAAAGAGGTGCAAATACGTCTTCTTGATAAAATCAACGCGCTCGTTGGCGCTGGCCTGTTCGGCTGTCATTCCCCATGAGTCAGCCGAAAACTGACTGTCACCGTAACTCATGATTGGTTTCCTTTGGTCGATGGACTGCCCCGGGCCTGAAAATCGGCACAACGCCAAAGCCCAGGATGGTTTGCGTCGAATCCAAATAAACCTATCCCCCCAAGCGACTCTGGTCAAGCCGATTTTGAGGCATGGCCTCGCTTTTCGATAGCGATTCGTGCGATCGAATCGACCATGCCGCGAGTGACCCTCTCGCAGCGTCGCCACGTTCCGCTCCGCCGGTTGAACGGCATCCATTGCCGCGCTGCTGCTGGAAAATGCTCCGATTCAGCCGCGATGGTTCATTGCTCCACTCTCCGCGATGGCTTGGTTCAGCATCGAGAAGCGCCGCGGAGTGCGAGTCAATTCAATCGTCCTCCACAAATTTCTTGAAGCCCGTGCTTTCGCTCGTCTCGATCTGGCCAGAATCTGCTTGCCGCACGACGAATGCTTCCGCTCCCGGCGTTGCGTCGATCAATTTCATTCCTTGTGCCGGACCAAGCACGGCGACCGCGGTGGCATAGCTGTCGGCGGTCGTGCAATCGGGCGCGATCACAACCACGGAACTGCGATTGACGAGTCCCAATCCTGTATGCGGATCGACAATATGCGAAAATCGTTGGCCGCCGAGTTCGACGGCCTGAAACGCATCGCCGGAATTGGTCAGCGCCATGTTTGCCAGCGACACGTATCGGCTCGGAGGCCCGTCTCCTGAAAGTGGGGCGATGCCAATTCGCCAGCCTCGATTTCCTGGTGGCGCATCCAGCGTGCCAATATCGCCGCTGGCGTCGATCATTGCCGAAGCGACCCCCGCTCGCTTGAGCACTTTCAATGCTTCGTCGACGGCATAGCCCATGCCGATGCCGCCCAGATCGAGGCGCATGTTTGGTTTTTGCAATTCCGCGGTTCGCCGATCGGAATCGAGTCGCAATGCACGGTAGCCGGTGGCGTCTCTAGCGGCAGAGAGCAGCTCGGGCCGCGGCATTTCCTGTTGTCGTCGCGCCCGTCGCCATAACTTGGTTAGCGGCCCCACCGTCACATCAAATGCTCCGCCGCTGTTGGCGGCAAGCTGCTGCGAATGCCACAGCACGTTCCAGAGATCCTCGCCCAGGGGCACGGCTTTTCCGATCCCCCCCGTCGAACTGAGTCGGCTCAATTCGCTCTGTGGATCGTAGTCGCTGAGGATGCCATTGAGCTCGGCCACCCGTGCGAACACAGCGCTGGCTGCCCGATTTGCAGTGTCTTGATCGTCGGCGTACAATGAAATTCGCCACGACGCCCCCATCTGAACTTCGGAGAAGGAGTAGCGTGTCGGCGTTTCCACCGCATTTGGCGCCGCGAATGCTCCGCCTGCCATGGAAGCCAATCCCACGAGTGCGGCGATGAATTTCCTGCGTAATATGGACATTGCGACGGCTGAGTGGTAGTGAATTGTTTGACCGTGTGCCATACTGGCTGCTCCCTGCCGCCAGCAAAGAGGTAGGAAATCCGAATCGATCGGCGGCTGTAAGGCATCAATCCGATGAATCGGCAACCTCAGTGGCGGTGACCAGCATCGCCTTCCAATTTTACACCAAACCAGGCCTTTCTGAATGAATTCAAACGTAGATTCACGGTCGCAATATTTTCTGTTGGCAATCGGCTTTTTCTTGTTTGCGCTACCCGGCACCATCGTTGCCGAGACTGCGTCTACCGCTGCGACAACACCACCGGTTCCCCTGGTTCCCGTTCCCCATTCGTCGGCGGCCAGTGAGCAGGAGATGACGCCCTACACGGAAATTGTTGTCGGCGCAGAGGCTAAATTCGACATGCTCCCCATTCCTGGCGGCAAGTTCACGATGGGTAGCCCAGAGAGCGAACCCGGCCGAAAGCCGGACGAAGGCCCGCAGCATGAAGTCGCGGTCGAGCCGTTTTGGATGGGCAAGTACGAAGTCGCCTGGGACGCGTTCGAAGAATACACCATGAAAATGAACGCGCACCGCCGCAAAGTGCTCAGTCAGCCAGCGACTCCGAATGATAAACTGGCTGACGCCATCGCGCATCCGACGCCCCCATATACCGATATGTCGTTCGACATGGGCAAAGACGGACGGCCCGCGATTGCGATGACGCATTATGCCGCTCGCATGTATTGCAAGTGGCTGAGCACCAAAACGGGTCGCTACTATCGGCTGCCGACCGAGGCCGAGTGGGAATACGCCTGCCGCGCCGGTACGAAAACCGCGTATTCGTTCGGCGACGATCCGGCGAAACTGGGTGAATATGCCTGGTACTTCGAGAATGCCGACGGCAAGTATCACAAGCTCGGCGCGAAGAAGCCCAACCCCTGGGGCTTGTACGACATGCACGGCAATGTCTGCGAATGGGTGCTCGATCAGTACGATCCCGATTATTATCAGAAATTCGCTGGAAAGGTAAGTAATAATCCGTTTGCGGCCACGTCGAAGATGTACCCGCACGTCGCCCGGGGTGGACATTGGGACGATGACGACCCGGCCATGCTGCGCTGCGCCGCTCGACGCAGTTCGGATCAAGAATGGAAGCAGCAAGATCCACAATTGCCGCAAAGCGTGTGGTATTACACCGATGCGCCGTGGGTAGGCTTCCGCGTCGTGCGACCCTTGCGAGAGCCGACCGCGGAGGAAAAACAGAAAATCTGGGACGAGGGCCTGGATGCTGAAGGGGAAGGGGCAAGAATTGCTTATCCGGAGGCCGTTGTCGAAAAATAGCCATCAATTCGTGTCCGGCGAGATCGTCACGCTCGCCGGCCGCGCATTCTCTCATTGGAGTAATTAACCATGCACGAAGGATCCATGCCAGGCACATCGCCTGTCAAGAATGCCAACCGCCGCGAATTTCTCAAGACATCCAGCGCTGCCGCCGTCGGCGTGGGGTTGGCCGCTCAGTTTTCACTGGCCCGCCAAGCCCACGCGGCGGAAAACGACGACACCATTCGCATCGCCCTGGTGGGCTGCGGGGGTCGCGGAACCGGCGCCATCCAAGACTCACTTCAGGCCAATCAACGGGTCAAATTGATTGCGATGGCCGACGCCTTTGGCGATCGATTGAATTCGTCGCTCGATCAGTTGATGCGGAATGGGAAAATTGCCCCGATGATCGACGTTCCAGAGGATCGGCGCTTTGTCGGACTTGACGCTTATCAAAAAGCGCTAGCTACCGACTGCGATCTGGTGATCTTGGCCACACCGCCAGGTTTTCGACCGATTCATTTCGAGGCCGCCGTGAGCGCAAATAAACATGTCTTCATGGAAAAGCCCGTGGCGACCGATGCCCCCGGCGTCCGGCGCGTGCTGGCGGCCGTCGAAGAATCGAAGAAGAAGAATCTGGGCGTCGGCGTCGGCCTGCAGCGCCGTCATCACGGCGGTTACATCGAAACCATCAAGCGATTGCAAGATGGCGCGATCGGCGACATCATTGCCGCCCGCGTCTATTGGAACGGCGGCCCGCCGTGGGTGCATCGCCGCTCGGAGCTAAAGCAACAATACGGCCGCGACCTGTCCGAAATGGAATACCAATTGCGCAACTGGTATTATTTCGTGTGGCTCTGCGGCGACAATATCGTCGAGCAGCACATTCACAACCTGGACGTCATCAATTGGCTCAAGGGCGCCTACCCTGTCAAAGCCAACGGCATGGGGGGGAGTCAGGTCCGTCGCGGGCCAGATTACGGTCAAATCTACGATCATCACTGCGTGGAATTCGAATATGCCGACGGCACCCGAATGTTCAGCCAGTGCCGACAAACCGAGGGCTGCTGGAGCAGTATCTCCGAGCACGCCCACGGTTCGAAAGGCTATGCCGACATCAGCGGGCACGAGATCTTTGCCGATGGCTCGAAGCCGAGTTGGCAATTTCCGCGCGGACGCAGGCAGCGTGATTATGAACAGGAGCACGCGGATCTGATCGCCAGCATTCGCGCCGGCTCACCCCTGAACGAAGGCGAATACGGCGCAAAAAGCACGATGACCGCCATTCTCGGCCGCATGTGTACCTACAGCGGGCAAGTGCTCTCGTGGGACGATGCGCTGGCGAGCACGGTGAGTTATTTGCCAACGGAGCTCGACTTCCAGGCCCAGCCACCCGTGACTCCTGGCGCGGACGGCATGTACGCAGTGCCAATGCCGGGCATCACAAAAGTAATCTAATCGCAGGCTTTGCGGGTTTTGCTGGAATGAGCCGTGCCGCTCATCCACGTTGCCAAATCCGAGCTGCGCCCGTTTGACGGCTTCCTGACGGGCGCGGCTCGATATTGCGCCGCGGTTCGCGGGGCGGCGTATAATTCCGCGGCGACTTCCACCGTGCGATGCTCGCGATTTCCACTATGGCTGCCGTTTGCGAAACACCATCGACATGCGATCGTTTGCCGACGCCCGAGGAACGTCGCGACTCCGACGTCGTCATTTATGATGGCAACTGCCGCATTTGCACGGCACAAGTGCGCAAGCTGGCGTGGTGGGATTGCCAGGGCAAACTGTCGTATCTTTCGCTGCACGACCCAGCCGTGCATGAGCGATATTCCGATCTGACGCACGACATGCTGATGGAGCAAATCTATGTCGTTGATCGCTGCGGCACTCGCTACGGTGGCGCGGCTGCCATTCGCTACCTCACCCGACGGCTACGGCGGTTGTGGTGGCTGGCCCCGATCTTACACATTCCCGGCAGTTTGCCGCTCTGGCAATGGATGTATCAGCAAATTGCTCGACGTCGCTATCGCTTCGGCAAAGTCGAGGATTGCGATGACAACGCATGTACGCTGCATCGGCGTCAGCGGTGAAATTCGTGGCGAACCTGTCGTTGCCTCCTTTGCCAAGCCGCTTTCGCCAGAGATTGCAATTGGACGGCCATCGAGCGGTTCGATGCATCGGAGCGGTCCCAGCGACTCCTTGCTGGACTTGAGCGCAGGGGTAGGCTTGCCATTTTGGACATCTTCGCGCTAAGCAAATTGGCTGTGGTAGATTGGCCCGTGGCCCACGCAGGCCAGCCATCGAACCCCGAAATCATCCTCCTGCATACCGGCCTTGGTAAATCACGAGTGAACTGGGCAAGTGGTCTCTGCTTTCGTTCGTGTTTTCGTGCTTTTGCGGTCCCATCTCCGCCCGGCAGCCCTAATCCCAAATATCCAATCCCTCGCCCCTTGACAGGAACCTATACATGCGATAACATGGACAGGCCAGCACTATCGCTGGTGCGGCCCGCCGTGCTAAACGGCATGTCGCGGTCGACGATCTTTGACAATTGATCCTTCACACCTCCACCCACGGCCACCGCCCGGCCGTGTCGCAGTTCGCTCAAGGCTTATCACTCGACGGCTTCCATGCCCGCTCTGCGCCGCTGCATGATGTTGCCTATAGACGCCCGCACGATGCATAAAACAACCAGCATTGAGCATTCACCCCCTTATTTTCCATCGACCCTCGCCACGCCTCAAACCTCGAAAACACTCGTAAATTCCCGATCCATTTTGCTTCCGCCGGCCAGTATTTTGCGCACCCCCCCGGAAATGAACCGGAAATGAATGCCGCGAAAACCTTCGTGGCGATTGGGAAAAACGCACGTTTCCGAATCCTTCATTTCCACCACAAAAAATTTATTTGAAAATCGCGTCATGACCCCATCATCGAATTCCGCGGTAAATCTGCGGAAGAGCGAACGGTCCCCGGTTTCGCTTCTTGTTCCAAAGTATGCGACCTCCGCCAGTTGACACCTCGCGAATCACTGGTAGCATACATCGGTATATGTAACGTAAACACAAGGGGTAAAACAGCCGTGACAACCAAAACAGAGAGGCCGGCATGCCCCCTGAAGCTCGCGGACATGCTGGGCGAATGATTTGCAGGCAGCTTGGCCTGACAGCCGGTCGCTAGCAGCGACACGACATACCTTTCCTGTCTGGTTGTCCGTCTATGCTTCGCCCAAGAATCGGCCGCCAATCTCGTAGAATGGTCCGGCCGGCCGGCAGCGCGCCGCCTTAAGCAGCACCGTGCATTGTTCGAGCGAAGGGCCTGTCAACTCCATTTGCAGATAGGTTTGCTTCACCGGATGCGTGTGATAAAAGCACAAGCCCGTCACGGAAATATCGCGAGTCACGGCCAAGAACGGCTCATTCGTCGGCTGCTGATGGTCGTCGAGCGGAGTGACGCGCACCGGCATCGTGATCGGATATCGCAGGCTTATTCGCCGCTCTGGGCCAGAATAGAACTTCTCGCCGCGAATCACGCGACGAATAAACTTCACAAGCCGATCTGGCAACGGTTTGGCCAGCTCCTGCGCAGCCGGCTGCTCGACATTCATCGTCTCCATCGTATATGCCCCTCATCGACGAAGAATCCTGCGGACGTGCGCTCGTGGGCGCGCGTTCGCGTGCAATCTGGAACTGGCCAAGCCTGCCCCGGCCAGCGAATTGCTACTCAAACTATGGGATATTTTTCGTCGCTTGCCGCCGTCAGCCTCTGGAACCCCTTATCGCGCGGCTCAATGTGGCGATATGATCGTTACAACCCTCGCAAGAGGTTAGCGGCTAGAAAGAATGCTCCATGCAGCCAACTTCGTCGCTAGCCCCCACTACCTGCAACCTCTAACCTCTTAATTTGAACCTCCAGCCCGTCTCGCAATGTCCGAAAAATACATCTACACGATCGCCGATCTCTCGAAAAAGCATGGCCAGCGAGAGGTTTTGAAGAACATCTGGCTGGCATTCTATCCAGGAGCCAAAATCGGCGTTCTCGGCAAAAACGGCGCGGGCAAAAGCACACTGCTGCGGATCATGGCTGGGATCGACCGGGAATTTGAAGGCGAAGCTCGTCTGACCGAGGGCTATTCCGTCGGCTTCGTCCCCCAAGAGCCGCGGCTGAATCCCGAAAAAGATGTCCAAGGAAACGTCGAGGAGGCCGTCGCACGCACGCGCCATGTGCTCAAGCGGTTCGAGGAAATCAACCTGCAACTCTGCGAGCCGCTGGAACCTGACGCGATGGAAAAACTACTCGAAGATCAAGCCAAAGTCCAAGACCAAATCGAGCTGCTCGGCGCCTGGGAACTCGATCGCCAGATCGAGATCGCCATGGACGCCATGCAGCTTCCCCCCGGCGATGCCGACGTGACAAAACTCTCGGGCGGCGAACGCCGGCGGGTCGCCCTTTGCAAGACCTTGTTGGAACATCCCGATCTACTGCTGCTCGACGAGCCGACGAACCACCTCGACGCCGAAAGCGTCCACTGGCTCGAACGCCACTTGGCCGAATACTCGGGAACCGTTGTCGCCGTCACGCACGACCGCTACTTCCTCGACAATGTCGCCAAGTGGATTCTCGAACTCGACCGCGGCCGTGGCATCCCGTGGGAAGGCAACTACTCCTCCTGGCTGGAGCAGAAAAAAGCCCGTCTGGCGGTTGAAGAAAAGCAAGCCACCGCCCGCCAGAAGACGCTCGAACGCGAACTGGAATGGATTCGCCTGGCCCCGCGCGCCCGCCAAGCCAAAAGCAAGGCCCGCATTAGCGCTTACGAACAACTTTCGGCCGAGCGTTTTGAAGAACGCGAGCAGGAGTTTGAAATCCAAATTCCACCGGGCAAGCACCTCGGCGGATTGGTCGTCGAAATGGACAAGGTCGGCAAAGCATACGGCGACAATCTGCTGTTCGAAAACCTCAATTTTCGCCTACCACCGGGCGGCATCATCGGCGTCATCGGCCCCAACGGAGCCGGCAAGACCACGATGTTCCGTCTGATCACCGGTGAAGAAAAACCAGATTCTGGCCAAGTGAAAGTCGGCCCGACAGTCGAGCTTGGCTACGTCGATCAAAATCGCGACGCCCTGGCCCCCGAAAAAACGGTCTACGAAGAAGTCTCCGGCGGCAACGACCTCTTGGAAATGGGAGGCCGCAAAGTCAACGCCCGCGCGTACTTGGCCCGCTTCAATTTCACGGGAACCGACCAGCAGAAAAAAGTCGGCGACCTCTCCGGAGGCGAACGCAACCGCGTCCACCTGGCGAAACTCCTCCGCCGCGGCTGCAACCTGCTACTGCTGGATGAGCCAACTAATGACCTCGACGTAGACACCCTGCGGGCCCTCGAAGAAGCCATCGTCAACTTCGCCGGATGCGTGGTGGTCATTAGCCACGACCGCTGGTTCCTCGACCGCATCGCCACCCACATCATCGCCTTCGAAGGAGACGGCTATGTCCACGTCTGCGAAGGCAACTTTCAAGAATATGAAAACGAACGCAAACGCCGACTAGGCATCGAAGCCGACCAACCGCATCGGTTCAAATATAAGAAGCTGGTACAACAGCGCTAACCGCGACGAAGTAAACCGTGAAGTCGATTTGCAAGTCGCCGACAACCGTTCCAACCAAACCATCGGCATTTCCGCGCGTGAAGACGTCGATGGCGTGCCAACAAATACCTTCCAAGATCAAGGGAACATGCAAAAAAGGGGGGGCGAGATCGCTCAATTGCCTTGGCAATTGGTGACCGGCACGTCGAGATGCGGGCGGCAGTGGGTTTCTTGGGTAATGATCAACATATTGCAAATCGCCGGAATCCGCGTATCTTGGCTAGTTGGATATCGGGATGTTGTCGTTGGCTGTGCCAATCGGACGAATCAATTCGTCCCCTCCCACGCAGATTCTCACGCAAGTTCCGACATTTTCGGCTTGACCACGGTGCAACGGATGTTTGCTCGGTTGTAGGACGGGAACCCATTCCCCGACGGGAAGTCGATTCGAACACCAATAGCGGCGAAAGGATGCGCCCCCTTCGACTGACGATTAAGTAATGCACGACATACTTCTTCATTACGAGCGAGTAAAGTCCGGCTCATGGGCCTATCTCGCATCGCTGCTGATTATCACGCTGTATTTCAAGTTCAGTCGTGTTTGGAGTGTGCGAAATCTCGACCTGATCGGCCTAATTTTGCTCACGCCTGGATTGATATTTGTCATTTCTGGGCACGAAAAGGGCATCCCTGCTTTTGAACAGACCGGGTATATCTGGCTGTTTGTGGTAGGCGGGCTGTTCGTCGTTCGGATGCTGCTCGATCCATTGATGGTCCGCCGGCCGTTGCTGGAGCCGAACTTGTCGGTCGGGGGACTGACATTTCTGGGCGTCTCGCTACTGGTCTTTTTGATGGCCAACGTGTTGACCGAGAAAACTCCCAGCCCTGGAAGCATCGGCGCGACTGCGCAGGTTGTGATTGACCCGGCGGCTGCCGGCGAGGCAAACGCAAACCCAAACCTGGCTAAGACCGATTCCACGGGAGTACCAGCCGCTGCAGATCCTGCCCCTGAGAAGGCCGAGGCGGCGGCTAGCGCTGGCCAGTCGGCGGCGGCCGACGAGCCGCTGTTGCGATACGGCCCTGGATATCCTTGGTTTATCCGCTTGTGGCGCGCTCCTGTGCGATTGTTTTTCACGACCGATTCCGACCAAACGACCCTTCCGCCGGGTGAATCCACGGCGTTCGACCAAGCCAGCTTGTATGCCGCCCACGCGATTGCCATCCTTTCGCATTTGGCAATCATTGTCGGCATGATCGTGATTGGCTACCGGCATTTTGACAATATCAAGACCGGCATTGCCGCCGCAGTCCTCTACTTACTCGTGCCTTACACGGCAATGTTTACCGACCGTGCTTACGATGTGCTGCCTGCAGCGCTGCTCATTTGGACGGTCGTCATGTATCGCCGCCCGCTCGTGGCGGGCATCTTGATGGGCGTCGCGGTGGGTACCACCTATTACGCGGTGTTTTTGTTGCCGCTGTGGTGCGGTTTCTACGCCCAACGCGGAATTTGGCGGTTTGTCGGCGGCGTATTGGCGGTGCTGGGCATCATGGTCGTTGTACTTTATTTCAATCCAGAAAGCGGCTCGTTCATGGCCGACTTGCGGCAGATGTTCGGCTGGATCTTTCCGCGGATTAAGCAAGATCAATTACACGGCTTTTGGGGTCTGCCCTACAACGATCCGGTCTATCGCATTCCCGTGCTCGCCGCATTCGTGGTGATGTGCGTCACGCTGGCAATCTGGCCCGCGCAAAAGAATCTGGGAACCTTGATGAGCTGTTCGGCTGCGGTGATGATCGGCACTCAGTTTTGGCATCCACTCGGCGGCGGCATCCACATGGCTTGGTACTTGCCGCTGATGCTACTCACGGTGTTTCGGCCGAATTTGGAAGACCGCATAGCATTGTCGGTGCTGGGAGAATGGACGTTTGCAAAACGTAAACCGCGGCTAGCGGCATAGTCCACCGCATCGCCAATTTGCAAGGACTGTCCTGTTCGCCCTCGCACGAAGTACTACAGTGCTAACTCGATTCTAAATCGCATTTTTTGAGGTCACTGAGGCAGATGCCGAGATTCAGCAGTTTGAGTTTCGCGTTTTCGGGTTGGCTTTTACGCGCGACGGCATTGCGATGCTGGTGGTCTCGATGATCTCGGCTGTGCGTTGGAATATGGCTGCCGTGGACAGCTCAACAAGCCACCAGGATTGCACGACGATGCGACTGGCCGCTGCACCTGGAAGAGTGTGACCTCAAGATTTCTTCCGAAGTTGCCGGCAGGTCACGCTGGGCAAACCAATACGTACCAAGGTATTAAATGTGGCATCAAGTTTAGCCACGCACTCAAAACCCAACCGACGATTCTATTCGGCATCCATACCGTTGCTTATGTGGCAACATCTTTGCGACGTTGCTCGTGGCCCTTCTGGCGAACGACGCGACGGACATTGGTCGATCCAGGTGTCGCGAAGTGAATCCAATGTGAAACTAGCGTTTCCAATTTGCGATCAATGCGGATGCAGAACTCGGCATAAGCTGGGCCATCGACGGTCCATTGCGCTTCGTCCGCCAACACCGCAGGCAATCGGTGATCTGCAGCTTGCATTCCGTCAGCCCTTTTTCGCGAGCGGGATCGCTTTGCCATCGCTTTCTCCTTCACCTCAAGGGTGATCTTCCTGTTCTGGCAGGCAAATTGGAGCAAACACCGTACCAGTATTACGAACGACAGCCCTTTCGGGTTTCAGGTTCACCGGGTTCTTGAAAGATTTACAGCGAAGGTAGATTGAAATTGCTTGAAATCCCATTGGAAAATCGAACGTTGAAGCTTGTGAAAATCGTCACGAAGTTCAATGTAGCTACCAGTTCGGTGCGCGAAGCCGGTCAAAGTTTGATGCAACATTTCATCGCTGGTGTGAGAAAACGCAGCGGTCAGCTACGATATACCAGCGCCAAAACATTCGCTTCTTGCACCCCCCCGTGAAGAGCGCCGCCACGGAAACTTTCCTACCGACGTAGTGCTATGGGCGAAACATTTGATTGCCTGTTGGTGACAAAATCGGATAGCGGTCAGATCACTCGATCCCTTGAAAAGCGGCTCGTCAGCGAGTTGCCCGCAGGCGACCTACTCGTTCGGGTGCATTTTTCGTCGCTCAACTACAAAGACGCACTGTCGGCCACCGGACATCCGGGAGTCGTGCGTCGGTTTCCGCACGTACCAGGCATCGACGCGGCCGGAATCGTTGTTCAGAGTGCGTCGCCGAGATTTCTGACGGGAGACGAGGTCATTGTTACCGGATTTGAACTGGGAGCCGATCGTTGGGGTGGCTTTGCGGAAATGGTTCGTATTCCGGCCGAGTGGGCCGTGGTGCTTCCTTCGGGCATGACGCTCCGAGAAAGCATGATCTATGGGACTGCAGGGTTTACTGCGGCAATATGCCTCGAATCGATCGAGCGACAAGGTGTATCTCCCGATTCTGGGCCTATTCTCGTCACTGGTGCGAGCGGCGGCGTAGGATCGCTGGCGGTCGGTTTGCTAGCGAAGCGCGGCTACCGCGTCAGCGCCGTCAGCGGTAAACCGCAGAGTGCCGAATTGCTGATGCGGCTTGGAGCATCCGAGATTCTCCCACGAAAAGCCATTGTTGATCGTTCGGATAAGCCGCTGTTGAATGCGCGCTGGGCTGCTGTGGCGGATACCGTTGGCGGTGAAACGCTGGCAACGGTGATTCGCTCGACACAGCCGCGGGGTTGTGTGGCCGCTTGCGGGCTGGTTGGCGGCACCGATTTGCCTCTCACCGTTTATCCATTTATTCTGCGCGGCGTTACACTGGCAGGGATCGATTCGGTTTCGTATCCTGCCCAGCGCCGAGCAGCAATTTGGTCGAACTTGGCCGCGTCGAAGCTGACCGACATCGAGTCGCTGGCGACCGAAGTTATGCTCGCCCAACTCGAGCCGAAGATTCACGATATTTTGGCCGGCAAGATCCTTGGCCGAACTGTTGTGAGAGTCGGCGGATGAGCCGCCTGAAACTTCGTCGCATTTATCGGCTCAATCAAAAGGTGATTGTCTCCGTGTGCCGAGCGTAATCCGAATTGCAGAATTGCACGGCGATGTGTGTCGCTGCTGACGCTCGCGACGCACAATTACCCCAAGTTAAAGTGTTTGGTCGTTCGTCGTGTCGTAGAGCAAAAGATCGCACTGGAGTTCGAACCGTTCTTCCAACCGCTCACGCCGATGTTTTTCCAGGGCCTCCTGGTGCGGCAGCCGTGGATCGAACGCCTTGGACCATCGATCGGTATGGACTTGCTCCGAGGTCACGTCCAGCAGTTCCTCGAGCGCCGTGCGACGATACCAGGGGTCGGCAAGATGCCGTTCGCTCGAGGGTTCACCGAATCGGGCGATCGTAAGAATCGCTGCCATTGCGTTCCAGGACACGGATTCGCGCCCGGCTCGATCCACTCATCGAGCAGGCAATCGAGGCCCAGCATCCGCCACAGGCCCCACGCTAGCCAGGCGTCGCCAAAGTCTCGCGTCGGTTCCAGGCGAATGCTACTGAGCTTCACCAACAGCGGTTCATCGTCGCGCCGGATGTCTCGTTTCGGAGGGTCGAACAACGAACGCTTCGGTCGCCGCTGAGGTTCGCCGTTCAGATGCGCGCCCAGCCTGGCCCAACCGACTTGCTCATCGGAAGTCAACTCGCCGAGATAGGCCACGATCCACTGGCGCGAGCCTTTCGCAGGGCGATACGACTCCGCCAGGGCCCAGTACGGATGCGGCTTGCCATACTTCCGCCGTTGATACCTTCGCAGAAACATGCCGGCTTCCTCCGTGCGTTTCATGACTGTGCATCAGCAGGCCACGGCTTGGAGAGAAGCCAACGAAGGAGGTCTTCACTACATCGCCTTTCGACGTTTCACGCCCCAGCACCATTGGACTTACGTTCGATTCGAGTCTCAAAATTCTGGAAATCGACCCCAAACTCTTTAACTTGGGTTAGCAATCCGTCGCGCCGGCAAGCTCGTCTGGCTTATCTGCGCAACACCAATTGTTGCCGGCGATCCAGCGCTGGGTTACAAGATCTGCGAAATTTTTCTGGGATTCCGATACAGCACATCGGCCAATAACTCCGGAGAACCGCGAAAGTCGCCGCGCTCGTGATGCCACGCTGGATGCGTGGGTACGAATTCATCCTTCAATGGCCAGGGGTCGAACGGTTCATAGCCAAGTGCGACGGCTAGCTTGCTTGAATCGAGCGATACATTTCCCGCACGCGGCGGAATCGGGCCGGCCAATTTTCGGGGACAGCCAATCAGAAGCTTGGGATCGTATCCACCGACGCGGTTGATGATTTGAGCAATGTTAAACAAACTCAGTCGCCGCGGCCCGCCAGCGTGAAATAACCCGGTGAGGTTGCTCGCCAGCACGGTATCGCACAGTTCGTTCAAGCAATCGGTATAGGTAGGCGTGCGGATTTCGTCGACATAGAGTGTGGCGGGCTTCGATTTTTTAAAGCGAGATTGAATCCAGTCGATCGCCCCAGCATGACCGTTGAAGCTGACACCCATCGGCAAGGAGATGCGCAACATGCACGCAGCGGGATCGGCCGATGCGATCAATTCTTCCGCAGCCACCATCGTCTTGCCGTAGACCGTCACTGGATCGGTCGGGTCGCCCTCAATGTGACCGCCGCCGTTGGTTCCGGAGAACACCAGGTCGATCGACAGATGGACGAACCGAATGCCGCGCGGCTGGCATAGTTCGACCAAGTTGCGAACCCCTTCGACGTTAATCCGCCACGCCATTGCTGGGTCGAGTTCGCACGATTTCAGCGCGCAGTTTCCCGCGCAATCGAGTACCGCGGCAAATTGATATTGCTCGAACAACGCGGACAGCCGCCGACGATCTTCGGCGTTACAGACTTCCACACCAGTCCCCGTCAGCCGCCAATTGTCTTGCTGCCGAATGCCGACGACCTGGCCGGGGTATCGCCGCAAGAAATACGGCAGGGCGTTATATCCGGCGACACCCGAAATGCCGGTAATCAAGAGCGGCAAGGGCGAATCGGCACGACAACTTGGGCGGGTAACGCGACTAGTGTTCATCGTGGTTTGTTGTAACCGATGGTGGCCGTCCTGAAAAAGGCGATCTCTCGAGGCCGCCTTTTTCGAATCATGGCCGTAGTTGTGATTCTTGTTACGCACAGCGTCGGCCGCGGCTTGATTTTTTCGATTTGGCGACCGTGCGGCTTTTTGACGGCTCAAAACCGCTCCGCACGGCCTGTCCGGTGGCGGCCCGAACACCTATAATCGAAAAGTTGTCAGTTTGATCCTATTTTCTCGCGGTGCGGAAGGCCGGCTCGCATCCCACCTGAGCCGCATTTCCGATGGCCGTCGAACGCCCAAAAATGCTCTTTGTTCTCCGCCGTAAAGCAGCGATGGCGAGCGACGATTAACAAATTTTGGCGCGGCAAAAAACGCTGTTTTCCGAAATTGATCGAATGGGTTGGGCCTGGCTCGGTCGCAAGCCATCGCGGCGGAACGTAAGGGGCATCGAGGTACGACTTTCAGATCCGTCGCTAGAGGGGGGTAAGGCGTCATGTGTTGTCGGTTGCGAATCTCGACCTGTCGATGCTGGGCGTCCTGTTTCACGTTGGCGATCTTGGCATCGTTCTTTCTAAGCGGCTGCAAGAAGCAACCCGAAATCACCCGCTACCAGGTTCCCAAAGAGACTCTGGCGACGCCCACAACCAGCCTGTCAGCCAACACAAATCAACCTCGACGTACCACGAAGCCTGCCGGCCAAGACCGCATGCTGGCAGCCATCGTGCCGCACGACGACGAGGCATGGTTCTTCAAGCTAGCCGGAGAGACCACCGCGGTTGATCAACATGCCGCGGCCTTCGGGTCGCTTGTCAAGTCGGTCACATTTCCCGAATCCGCCGGTGGTAAGCCTGAGTGGAAGTCGCCCGAAGATTGGCAGCGCCAGCCCAGCCAGGGCATTCGCTATGCCACGATGTTGATTCCTCGTAAAGGGGATGCCAAGCCGCTGGAATTGAGCGTGATTACATTGCCGTGGAACGCGGCTGACGAGCGTGCCGCGATTCTTTCTAATGTCAACCGCTGGCGCAACCAAATGCAGCTTCAGCCGCTGACGGCGGACCAACTCGACAGCGAAACTCAACGGGAAAAGCTGGCGGGTGGCGAAGCGATTTTCGCCGATCTCAAGGGAACCTATACAGAAGGGATGCGCCCGCCATTTGCAAACCCACCTGGCGGTCCGGAGAATTAAGATATGGCGACCGATTTGTTGCCCACCGATTTTGACAAAGCGACTTCACCGGGATTGCCTCGGCGCAGCAAGCAGCCGAAGACGTTTCGCTCGAAGCTGGAACGAACTTTGCGTCCATTGGCTTCGCTGAAGCTGACGGTGGCGCTGTTTGGCCTGTCGATCTTCCTGATCTTCGCCGGCACCTTGGCTCAATCGCGGTACGATGTGTGGTGGGTGATGAGCCACTATTTCCGCTCGCTCTTCGTGTGGATCGATTTTCAGGTATTTCTGCCGCCGGCATGGTTCCCCCATTGGCAAGATGTCGGTGGCGGCATTTGGTTTCCGGGTGGCTTTTTGATTGGCGGCTTGATGGTCCTCAATCTATTAGCCGCGCACGGCTTGCGATTCAAGTTTCAAGCCCGCGGCCTGCGATTGTGGAGCGGGTTGGCGGTCATCGGTTTGGGCTGTTTGCTCACCTGGTTCATTGTGGCCGCTGGACCGGACAAAGATGGCTTGCAGGCCACGATGCCGTTTCGTTGGAAAACCATGTGGCAGGTGTTTCTGATGGGCTTGGCAATCTCTTGCGTTGGCATTGCCGGAGCGCTATTTTTTATCAACCAGAGCCGCAAGGCGGAACGGTTGATTCTAACGGGCGTGGGCGCGCTGCTGTTGGCCGTGCTGGCAGCGCTGTTGCTGATCGTCGATACGAGCAATATCGACTCGGATTCGATGCTCAGCTCAATGCGGATCTTATGGCAGGTCATTGAAGGAGCCTTTGCCGCCGCCGTCCTGCTGGCCGGCTGTCTATTGGTGTTTCGCAAGCGAGCTGGGATCGTGCTGCTGCATGCCGGCGTGTTGCTGCTCATGCTGAACGAACTACTCGTCTATTCGCTGCATAAGGAGACGATGCTGTACGTTTCCGAGGGCCAATCCACCAACTACGGCACCGATCTTCGCTCGTTTGAATTGGCGATAATCAATCGAGGCTACAGCGAAGCGGAGCAGGACGTCGTGGTTGTTCCAGAGCAGCTTCTGCGCGACAGCGCCGCCACAGGACATCGGATTTCCCGGCCCGGCGGGTTACCCGTGGATATTCAAGTCAAGTCGCTCGCCGACAATGGGGCCGTTCGAAATGCCAAGCCCGAGGACGAGATCGAAGTAACCGCCGGCAGCAACAAGGGGGCAGTCCTGGTTCCCCTGCGAACCGTCACCGGCGCGGACGGGGGCGAACAGAACATGCCTGCTGCTTATGTGGAGTTCTTCGAGCATTCCAGTGGGCACTCTTTGGGAACGTACTTGCTAAATACCACGCAGCTTGCGTTGGTGGGATTGGGAAGCGACGAGCAGTCGGTCGGCATAGGAGACAAGACGTATCAGGTTGTGTTGCGGTTCGAGCGCGATTACAAACCGTACTCCATCCACCTCTACGATGTCGAGCGCGAGAATTATCCAGGAACGCAGGTTCCCAAGAGTTACTCGTCGGAATTCCAACTCGTCGACGCCAAGGCTGGCGTGGATCGGCGCGCCAAAATCAGAATGAACGAGCCGCTACGGTATGGCGGCGAGACCTTCTATCAATCAAGCAATCCGATTCCTGTGCTGACCGGAATCTCGGTGGTTTCCAATTTCGGTTGGATGATTCCGTACCTGGCGTGCATGATCGTGGCGACGGGAATGCTCGCTCAGTTTAGCTTGGTGCTCACGCGATTCGTTCGCCGCCGAGAAGCGCCGGTCGTGCCGGGCGCGGCGACGTTGCTTGGGCCTGCGATCCACCCTGCATCCAAATTTGGGCGCTGGCTGCCGTGGATGGCCGCGTCGCTGGCCGCCGCGGTTCTTTTATCCGCGGCGATTCCTCGTTCGGCTCCGCTGGAGCAGATGGATTTTGACGCATTCGGCCGAATTCGCATCAACACCGGTGGTCGAATTCAGCCCATCGATTCATTGGCGCGGAACACGCTGCGAATGATTTCCTCACGGGAGGTCTATGTCGATGCCAGCGACAATCATCCTTCGGCCTTGAAACGGATCATGGGTCTCGATGAATATCAACCGGCCACGCGCTGGTTTCTCGACGCGATCGCTCGTCCAGAGGTTGCCCAGCAGCACCGAGTTTTTCGCATCGAAAACCCCGATGTGCTGGCCACGTTCGGCCTCGATCGTCGCAAGTACTTCCGCTACTCGCTAGCCGAGCTGCAACAGCAGGGCGAAAAATTCGACGACGAAGTCAAACGCGTCCGAGAAGTAAGAGACGAGGCAAAGCATACGATATTCGACAAGAAATTAATGGAGCTACGGAGCCGGCTCGATTTGTATTTGTTTCAAAACGAAGCATTCAACCACCTGCCGTTGCCCTCGCTCGATGTATTGAAAAAAGATCCTGCCAATTTGAAATCGAGGCTGGAAACGATCAAAAAAGTGCTGGCGGCTATTCCGCGGCTGGAAGCCGAGATGGCGGAATCTTCTCCACCGTGTGCGATTCCTCGACTCGATGAATCCGACGCTGGCAACGGCCTGGACCTCAATACTCCCATCAAGTGGGAGCCTTATTCAATCGCCTGGCTGAAAGCGTACCAGCCGCGCATCAAGAACGAACTGATGCCCAACGAGCCGCCGGCACCGATCAATCCGGCGCTAGTGGCCTGGGACTCGATTCTCGACGCGTACCGCAGCCAAGACGCCGCCAGGTTCAACCAAGCCGTTCACGACTATGCGCGGCTGACAGACAAGCTCTCGCCGGCGCAGTTGAACCACGCACATCCTGGATTTGAATTTTGGTTCAACACATGGGGGCCGTTCCTCAAGTGCCAATGGTTGTATTTTGCAGCGTTTTGTTTTGCGGCTTTGGCCTGGTTGGGGTGGAGCCGGACGCTGAACCGCACGGCGTTTTGGTTGATCGCTGTGACGTTTTTGGCCCACACCTTCGCGTTGTGTGCGCGAATGCACATATCCGGTCGACCGCCCGTGACCAATCTTTATTCGGCGTCGATCTTCATCGGCTGGGCAGGCGTACTGGCGGGATTGGTTTTAGAGCGAGTGTACCGGTTGGGATTCGGCAACATTTTGGCTGCGGTCGCCGGCTTCGCTTCGCTGATCATCGCCGACAGGCTTTCGCTGGTGTACGACATGACCCGGGGCGATACGGTGGGCGTGATGCAGGCCGTACTCGATACCCAGTTTTGGTTGGCCACCCATGTGACGTGTATTACCCTAGGCAACTCGACCACCTTCATCGCAGGAATTCTCGGCTTGATTTATGTGATCCGCGGTGTCTTCACGCGATCGCTCAGTGCCGAGGAGAGCAAGAGCTTGGCGCGGATGATTTATGGCACGGTGTGCTTCGGCATCTTCTTCAGCTTCGTCGGCACCGTACTAGGTGGGCTGTGGGCCGACGATTCTTGGGGCAGATTTTGGGGCTGGGATCCGAAAGAAAATGGCGCGCTGATTATCGTGCTCTGGAATGCACTTATTCTGCACGCCCGCTGGGATGGGCTGGTCAAGGACCGCGGCATGGCGGTGCTTGCCATCGGTGGAAACATCATCACTGGTTGGTCGCTATTCGGCGTCAATCAACTTGGCGTCGGGTTGCACTCCTACGGTTTTACCGAAGGGGTGCTGGTGGCGCTGGGCATATTCTGCCTCAGCCAATTGGCCATGATTGGCATTGGCCTGTTGCCGCTGAGATTTTGGGCGAGCTTTCGCCGCGCGACCGCAGTCGCATGAATATGTCGCGCTCACGCAGATTATGACGTGGCGACAACCAATTTTCGCACGCCGACATAAGCTTGGCGTGATTTCAGGCAGATGGCGCGGAAGGTATCGGGATATCCCACGCCTTCCAGCCGAAATGTTTGGACCGGGCCAAGTTTGAAGATCAAGTCACCGGCTGGATACCAACCTTGCCCAGGGCGAATGTCGATATCGATGCTGTCGAAGCGGTCTAAATCGACAAACATTTCCGGTCGAAATTTCAGCCCTTTCTCCAAAATGACGCGGCGGTTGGTCAGCCGATACCGCTGCAAATTCCACGGCGCCAGCATCCAAAAATAGAGGAATAAGCCGACAGGAATCGTCATTCCCATCAAGAGCCGACCGAGAGTGAATATCCAAAAGCCACACTTGATCGCGTAGAGCCGGCCGAGAAATCGTCCAAGCCCCGTGGCGGCAATCGTCGGCCATTCGACGGTCACGGTCACTTCACTGGTTTGACTGGGAGCAATCCCGGCAATGGCTTGTCTCATGGGGGGATAGAAAATAAGGAACTGGTCGGTCGTCGGCCGGCTTGGAAATGCGGCGTCTGTCGTCAATTAGCCACGAACTAACCATACCATCCACGGTGGAGGTAACGCCAACGTGGGGCGATTAGACGAACCATCGGAATGCTTGGCTGCCATTCAACTTCAATCGACAAGTTAGCAAAGCCGCGGCGACTTGGCCAGGGGCATTCATCCTGCCGTCACGCCGCGTATTGGCCTTGGTCGGAACTGCGAATTTTTAGTGGTGCCGCAGAGCCGGTTGGTTTGGCCCCGATGGGTCGCTGGCCATGTTTGAAAATGCGCCACCTCTGAATGGGTCAGCGATGAAAAGTCTGCAATTAATTTGGCGGCACAATTTCTGGCAAGGGAAATTTTCGCGGCCGGCCGCGGCGAGCGTGAGGCAACGCGATGCCGAAGCGTTCGATTTTGCGAGCTAGGCTCGCTCGGTCGATGTTCAAGAGTTCGGCGGCGGCGGTTTGATTGTAGAAGGTATGCTCAAGGGTCGCGCGGATGTGCTGGCGTTCGATGTCGGCTAGAGTAGACCAGCGCATGCTGGGGTCAACGCTGGTCGGACCCATCGGGCCGATAGCGTTGTGCGGAGTGGGCGACAATCGATGCAGCGATCGCTCCACTGCCGCCGACAGTACTTCTTGCGGAATGTCGGACGCTTCAATCCATTCTCCAGCCGAGAAAATTGCGGCCCGTTCCAATGAATTCTGCAACTCGCGCACGTTTCCTGGCCACGAGTAGGCTTTCAGGGCGGCAAGCGCTGCTGCCGACAATCGCTTATGTGGAAATCCTTGCTCGCGAGCGATCTTCGCCAGGAAATGCTCCGCCAGTGGCGCGATTTCTTCCAATCGTTCGCACAGTGGTAGCGTCTTGAGCAGGACCACATTCAATCGGTAGTATAAATCGAGCCGGAAGCGTCCGCAGCGCACTTCCGCCGCCAGATCGCGATTGGTGGCGGCAATGATCCGCACATCGACCGGCGCTGGATCGTCGCTGCCGACCGGAACGACGGTACGTTCTTGCAGCGTGCGTAAGAGTTTGGCTTGCAGTTCGAGGCTGATTTCGCCCACTTCGTCCAGTAAGACCGTGCCCCCTTCGGCCGCGCGGAAACAGCCAAGACGCTCGCAATTGGCGCCGGTAAAGGCGCCCTTGACATGACCGAATAGATGACTGGCAAATAGCTCGCCCGTGAGTGATGTGCAATCGACCGGCACAAACGGCCCATGCGCTCGGGGGCTGTGCTCGTGAATCGCACGTGCAATGAGCTCTTTGCCGGTCCCGCTGGGGCCGGCGACCAGCACCGTGGAACCATAGCGAGCGACTTGCGCAACGTTCTCGCGCAACGACCGCGCCCAGGCCGTTTGGCCGATGAATTGGACGACACTCATCGCGGCCTCCTTCCCTAGCAGGAATTGACCAAAACCGACGAGCGATTATCGCAGCGCGTCAGCGATGGCTGATCCAGGCCATGAAACGGCCCAAAGCGCGATGCCGCAAATCGATGATTTAAACTCTGTGGTGGCTGTCGCGAACTACCGGCGCTGGTTGGCCAGGAAGGCTCGGCCACGAATCGGCTCAATGCTGTTTAGCCGACAGTGACGCCATGCCGAACATTTCCAGTGCGCTGGCGAGAAAGCGATTGGGTCGCCCCCGCTCTCTAGTGGGCGCAGATCGGAAATTCGTCATCTTTCCGCGACTATATCACGGCCTGCATCGAGTTCAATCAAATTGTCAGAAAAACTAGAGAAAATATAGAATTTCGACAAAAAGCCCCTGAGAATGCGCTGCCTAGGGACATGGGGGCGATTGGTCGAGGGGTCAGCTTGCGCTGTGGTGGTGGTCCGCTGGGCCGTTTTGCAATATCAGCAACCGCGCAACGATCTGCCGCACGCGACTTTCATCAATCCCGAGTCGCCGGCCGATTTCAGCAAACGACATGCCCATGAATCGCATGCGAATGACTTCGCGATTGCGATCTGGCTGCTCCTCGATCAGGCGATTCCACCGTTCTTTCGCGACTGCCACTTGTGATGGGCGTGGCTGATGATCGACGAGATTGCCGTCGTCGGCTTGGCAGTCTTCCAACGATTTCACTCGGCGAAGATCGTTTTTTTCCGTTCCCAGTTGCCGACGATTTTCTTCGATGACCTTGTTGCGCGCCATGCGAGCTAGATAGCCAATAACGCCGTCGGGCGAATCAAACGAGTGGATCTGGGATGGGTCTTGAAAGAACGACGCCCACACTGCTTGCACAAAATCGACGGAATCAAATTGCGGCCGCAGGCGCCGATGCAATAAGCGGCGGACGACGCGCTGCACGTGTGGGCCGTAGCGATCGATGAGTTCCCAGGCGGCATCGGACGAGCCTGATTTCACGCGGTGCAACAGCGCAGCGAATTCTTGATTGCTCTCGGGCGCTGAGTCGGACGACGTCGAAACTTTCATGACTGAGTTCGCTGTGGGCGAGCGCTTTGACCTGGATCGCAGCCTTGCAGTAGAAGCAAAATCACAATGAGGGCGAACGAGGGAATTGTAGACGAACGAAGCGGTTATCCCAAGCAGGATTTCTGAAGTTCGACAAAAACCTTGGTGGGAAATTGGAAACGCCGCCGACGCTTCGCTGGTGGCTTATCGATCTACCACTCTACCATGGCAGTCCGTATTTTTGGAGCGTCAAAATCCAAGCCCTGGGCCGTCGAGCAATCCAGATTCGACAACGCCGTCTCGAGGATGGAAAACGCCGGGAAATCGCTCGGCCCAGCCGCGGTTGCCGGCCGGGCAGTATTGCCGAGCGTTGCCTTCGATTGCCGCGATGGTGGGAATGCGCGCGGCAAGAGTGACGGAATGCAGGAACGAAGCGCCCGGGCAGGTCAAATCTTGCACGCACAAGAACATGCCAAATTTTTGGGCGGCCGCACCCATCAACAAGGCTTCGCTATGACCTTTGCAGGCTTTCAACGCTACGCCGGAATAGCCCATCTCGCGCGCAAGCAGCAGCGATGAAAAATCGATCAGCGATTCGTCGATAACCACCGGCTTGATTTTGGCCGCGGCATGCATGCGATTTTCCGGATGTGCGCGCAGATCGCGGTGCGTCGGCTGCTCGATATACTGAACGCGGCGAAATGCCGCGGGCGAACGAACTTCGAGCTGCCGCAAGAATTCGAGCACGTAATCGACGTTGGCGCAGCGCTCGTTGAAATCGAGACTATACCACCACTGCGGACAGCCGCGTTTCGCCTGAGACTGGACGGCAACCTTTTCGATGCCGACGACCCGATCGACGTCCCACTCCAAGTGATCGCCGTTAAGCTTGATTTTCAGATGCGTCAATTCGTCGCCCGCAATCCACTCGCCGAGCGTCTCAGGCGCTCCGTCGTTCAAGCGCGTGGGGAGATCGGCATCGGTGAGTGGATCAAGCGCTCCGATCAGGTGATAAAGCGGCATGGCGGGCTTCGGCGAGCGGAGCGTATAGCGGTCGAGAAATTCGCCAGCGAACTCGTCCGATAAGTATGCCGACAGATCGCGGTCAACAAATTCGGGTCCGAGCAAATTGTAGCTATTGCCCCCCAAGGTCTGGCCGTAGGCATCGTGAATCGCGGCATCGATCGGGCTGGCCGCGTTAAGCTGCGCCAATTTCGGCATGGGAGCATCCAGCCCGGCCGTTTTAGCCGCTTGCTGGGCGAGCGCGTCGTAGTCGCGCGTCAGATCGTGCGCAATCGCGAGCGGATGAGCGTGGTCCGCATATTGGCCCGCAGCGTCGGCCGCCAGCCGACCGAACTGGAGCATTGCGGCCAGCGTCTTTTCCGGATCAAACTGGCCTCCCGGCCACGACCACGCAGGGCTCATCGGCATCGAACCTTGGCCAACTCCGCGGCGGCCATCGCGAGTTTCGACGATCGCTTCCACATTGAGCAAGGTGATTTCCGTAACGACGCGCCCGCCAAATTTCATCGGCGCGCGGTACTGAATGTGTTGCGTGCTCGTACGAAATTCTCGGGGACGAATCTCGGTCGATTTTGGCATTGGTTTCACCCTTTTGATGTGCCAAGTATAGATGAGATGCACATCACCGGGGAAGATGCGGCGAGATGAAGTCGCCCTGCAACCGAGAAACTATCGATACACCGTTTACACCAGCGCAGCGCCGAAATCGTCCCCTGCTTCGTAACTGTCGGACGAGTTAAGCAGGCCCTGATGCCAAAGCTGATTGCCCGTGTCGGCGAGATGGGTGAAGAAGCCAAAGATCTCTTGGGCCGTGCCGATGCTGGCGTCGCCGGGCGAGCCGACGGCCAGTTCGTCGAACTCGTCGCCGTTGAATTCGCCGTGGGCGGCGAGCATCGTGCGCAGTTCCAATGGCTCGAAGTTCCAGCGATTGATGTGGCCGCGCCTTGGCGAGTCAACATTTCGCAGAGACCTCGAAGCGAACACCGTGCCAACGTTAACCAATCAGTGAGCACTCGCCTAGTTGTCAGAGGGAGACTGCCGAAAAAGCAATCTCGGCAAAGCGACATTACCCTGTGATGGTAATCACCGACGGCGGCGGAAGCCATTTGCCGAAGCCGCGCGAACGGATGCTTTTTCAACAGGGTTTTAAGCGAGTGCGCCCGGCCGACGACCTGAGACATCCGGGCAGCCTCGATCAGATGCTTTTTCAACAGGCTTTTTAAGCGAGTGCGCCGCCGAATTGGTCGCCGTCGTTGGCCGAATTGGTCAGGCCGCCTGCGCCGGGGAGCCAAAGTTGCGCACCAGTCGTACCGAGCGTGTTCGTCGTCGCATAAAACACATAGACGCCGCCCGACTTGACGCCCAGACTAGTTTGATCGCCCGGCGTTCCGACCGCAACGTCGTACAGTTCGTCGCCGTTGAAATCGCCGACGGCGAGCGCCTTGCCGAAGAAATCGTCCGTCTGATTCGTGCCAAGACCTGCCGCGGACGATTGCGTCATGCTCACGGTGCCGGTGGGGGCCAAGCCAGTCGCCGTGCCAAAGAGGACGCGAATCGAGCCAGCGCCGGAAGTAGTACTGATCGTATTGCCCGGGATGCCAATAATCAGGTCGTGCGGTCGATTGCGATTGATTTGTCCGACGGTCAACGCAGAGCCAAATCGGTCATCGGCGTCGGGCAACTCGGCAATGCCAGCAACGCCCTTGTCCCACTTTTGATGGTCGCTCGTTTTCAAGCCGCCTCCGCCGCCGTAGTAAACGTGAACAGCGCCGCCGGCGATGTTGTTGTTCGTGCCCTCTTCGCCCGGTGCACCGACGGCCAGATCGGCGTGGCTATCGTCGTTAAAATCACCCGTCGCCAGGGCGAAGCCGAATTGCCCATTGGCAAAGGCGCCGTCGTCCGCGGCGACGCTGGTTTTGGTCTGCTGCGAGTTACGCCGCTGGTCTCCGATCTCGGAAAGGCCCGAATTCTTTCTGCCGTACATGATGTAGACTTCGCCGGCATTGTCGAGACCGCTGACCGTTTCGCCGATAATGCCGATCGCCAGATCGTCGCTTGCATCGGCATTGAAATTGCCAGCGGCCAACGCGTAGCCGAACTGATCGTCGACGTCCGGATTGCCGTCGACGCCGGGCGAGGCCTGATTCCACAACTGATCGCCGTGCGCCGTCAGTCCGCTCTTTCGTCCATAGATGATGCTTACCGCGCCGGCGTTGTTCATTGCCGATACGTCTTCGCCAGGTATGCCGACGGCTAAATCGTCG
Source organism: Pirellulales bacterium (assembly GCA_020851115.1). Lineage (GTDB taxonomy): Bacteria > Planctomycetota > Planctomycetia > Pirellulales > JADZDJ01 > JADZDJ01. Next base: position 31,089 of record JADZDJ010000158.1, on the reverse strand, counting down.
CGCCCATCGCGATTGAAATCGCCCGATGCCAGCGCCCAGCCGAACTGGTCGCCATCCGCGGCGTTGCCATTGATACCGGACTTATCTTGATGAAAGATTTGATTGTCGGTCGTACGCAATCCGAAACGCGAGCCGTATAAGATATGCACGGCGCCGGCATCGATGCCGCCCACGCTTTCGTTGGGCGCGCCGATGGCCAGATCGTCGTAGCCGTCGCCGTCAAAGTCGCCGACAGCGAGGGCAGCGCCAAAATGTTCGCCGCCGACGGCCGAGCCTTGCAACCCGTTGGATTCGAGCGTAAAGCGCCGATTGTTATCCGACGCGAGCCCCGGTACCGAGCCGTAGAGGATTTGCACCGAACCCGAATCGGCTTTGCCGGCGACATTGTCGAATGGCGATCCGACGGCCAAATCGTCGAAACCGTCGCCATTAAAATCGCCCGTTGCGTCGGTGAGCAGCTTGCGCGTTTCGAGTTGCTCAAACCCAGCCCAATTGCGCTTGCGGCGTTTGGCTACGCTGAAGGTGCTGCGCGAAGCTCGTTGGAAGATGCGGCGAAACGATTGCTGGAATGGCACAGATTGTCTCCAGAATAGAAATGGCAAAGCAAAATAGGGCTGAACGACAAATGGTCGTACCATCGAGAATTGCGCTACAGCGACAAGCAACTGGCCCGCAGGATCCGCTAAATTAACCCTAATTGTGGTACGAACGCGATTCAAGCTGGTTCGTACCCATCAAATGGACTATCGGCAATTGCTGCACAACCAAAATAATCGGAATGAATGTTTTCTGACTCCGTCCACCCACGTCGGCCTGCCTTTGGGCACTCTCGACGCTGCCCTTCCGCTTTGTGGCATAAGAGTTTATGATGCGCGATTACACTACGCCTGGCAGTGCTAAAAAGCCTGTCGGCGGCAGAGTTTTCGGCCTGGGGCGGCGACGGTGCGACGGCGGAAAACTCGGCGAAGCTTCTCCAACTTCGGGGGAGCTTGGCGCATGGCTGGCTTGGTTGAAGCGGTTTGTTTATGGTCCCATCCAATTTAGTTGGCGTGATCTGGCTATTTGCCGAGGCTGCGCCCGATGCGCCGGCGGCAGGCAATGGCGGCGCGACCCCTACCGGCGGATTATTGCAGTTTTTGCCGCCGCTGATCGCGATGATCGGCTTGTTCTACTTTCTCATTGTGCGGCCGGAGAAGCGTAAGCAAGCGGAGCACAAATCACTGCTCGAAGCGGTTAAGAAGAACGACCGGGTCGTCACCATTGGTGGCATCCACGGCGTGGTGACCAACGTGCAGCGCGACGCCGATCGAGTGACCCTAAAAATTGACGAAGCCAATAATACCAAGATTGATGTCACCTTTAACGCGATCGCACGGGTGATTGTCGAAGAGCAGAAGACGACCGACAGCAAGTAAAGGGAGAATGCGTCAGGTGGTCTGGTGTCCGGCGCACCCGACAAACCGCCAGACGGCCAGACATCCGACATCTATTCACATGCCATCGATCATTTCACGATTTGCAATGTTCGCTCAAGCGGCGTCTGCGCCATGGTATCAGCAACCAGCGTTTCTGGCCACCCTGGCCGTGCTGGTCCTGATTGTGCCATTTCTCATCGGCCATTGGTTGGCCAGAAAATGGCGAATGTACGACGACGGCTGGCGGATGGGACTGGTGCTGTTCAGCGTGATTGCTGGTAGCGTGGTTTGCTGGTTCGGCTGGCCGCCGCGGCTGGGAATCGACCTGTCCGGTGGCGTAAATTTGATTTACGAAGTCGATCCGTCGAAGGCCAGCGATTATATCAGCAGCGTCGAAGACAGCGTTCGCGCGCAACTTCAAGGCATCGCAGGGCTGAACGCGACCGTCGCTCGCGTCGAGGAAGACAAGATTGAAATTACGTATCCCGACGACAATGCAGCGACGACGCGGCGCGTCGAGCAAGCGATTGCCAATCTCGATCTGTCGAAAATCGGCGTCACCATGGCGCTGGAAACCAGCACCGCCACCGACGGCAAGCACTTGCTGCGTTATCGAACGCACCAAGTCAAAGAACTCGACAAGGAGCAGATGGACAAGCTGGTCGGCGCGATCGGTAAGCGGATCAATCCGGGCGGGCAAAAGGAAGTCACGGTTCGCTCGGCAGGACGCGATCGGATTGAGGTCATCATTCCCCGCGTCGAACCAGCGGAAATCGAAGTCATTAAGCAGAAGATCAGCACGGCCGGCGCTCTGAGTTTCCGCATCGTCGCCAATCCGCGCGCGCCAAAGCACCGCGATATTATCGAAGTGGCCCGGCAGTCCGATGCTCGCCAGGTCAAGGCAAATGGCCAAGTGATTGCCGAATGGCTGCCAATCGATTTGGAGTCGGCCGGCGGAGTCGACAAGCTTGCCGGACATGTCGAAATCCGGACGAATAAGAAAGGCATTAAAGAAGCCCTGGTGCTCAAAAGCCCGCTGGACGTAAGCGGCGAGTATTTGGCTCAGGCCGCCAGCGATTTTGATCCGAATTCCGGCAGGCCGATGGTGCGATTTTCGCTCAAACCTGCGGGCGCGACCCTGTTCGGAGAACTGACGGGATTGAACTTGCCTGACGAGCAAAATGGAGTCGAGTACGGCTTGGGGATCATCCTGGACGAGAAACTTAAATCGGCGCCGACGATTCGCGACCGCATTTCGTCGCAGGGCCAAATTACGGGGAATTTTTCGCCCGAAGACGTCAAGTTTCTCGTTGATATCCTCAACGCTGGCAGTTTGCCGGCGGCGCTGAGCAAGGTTCCCGTCGCCCAACAGAACTTGAGCGCCCAGCTTGGCCAAGACACGATCAAAGCCGGCGCCTATGCGATGGGGATATCCACGGCGGCAATCTTGGTCTTCATGATCTTCTACTATCGCTTTGCCGGCGTGGTCGCCGATTTGGCGGTGGTGCTGAACCTGGTGCTCGTGATGGCGCTGCTGATGCTCATCAAGGCGCACCTGACGCTGGCGGGCGTGGCGGGGTTGGTGCTCAGCGTGGGTATGTCGGTCGATGCGAACGTGCTGATTTACGAGCGTATGCGCGAAGAAATGGAGCGCGGGGCCGCGCTGCGGATGGCTATTCGCAACGGCTTCAGCCGGGCGATGAGTACGATTGTCGATTCAAACTTGACGACGCTGATTGCCGGCGTCGTGCTCTACGCGATCGGCACCGAGCAACTTCGAGGGTTTGCGACCACGCTGATCCTGGGGTTGATTCTCAACCTGTTTACCGCGGTGTACTGTGCCCATCTAGTTTTCGACGTGGCTGAGCGTCGCCGCTGGATCACCGACTTGAAAATGCTCAAACTGTTTGGCCGTCCGAACTTCGATTTTGTGAAAATGGCGATGCCGGCGATCGTCTGTTCGGCGGTCATTATTTTCGCCGGGCTGGTCGCGGCGGTATTTCGCGGGCAGGGGCTCTATGGCATCGATTTCACCGGCGGAACCTCCGTGCAGGCGGTGTTTAAGCAGACGACCGATATCGCGGATATACGTAGCGTGATCGCCGGCGCGCCCGATGCATTCCCCGATGCGTCGGTCAGTTCGATTATCAGCGGCGATCGGGAGGAGCGCAACAAACAGTTCAGCATTGCGACGTCGAATGCAGACATTGAAGACGTCAAAGCGAAGCTACAATCGCTGTTTCCTAATCAACTGGAAACACAGTCGATGACCTACGAGATTGCCGCGGCCGGAACCGCAACTACGCCATCGACGGGCGCAAGCGACGCCAGACCTCCAGAAGAGGGTGCGAAATCCGGCAACAAAAAGACCGAAGAACCTTCCGCGAGTGAATCGGGAAAGAAAGCAAACGAACCGCCGAAGTCCGATTCTGGCAAGACGAGCCGTTTGAGCGATGCGGCCGACTTGGTCGCCGCGATTGCGCCGGAATCGATTGAGCTTGCGCAAGCGGAGGCGGCAGACACCGCGGCGGAAAAGGCAACGTCGGCCGACAAGACGGCTACCACGTCGGCATCTGCAGCAACCGAGCCGGCCAAACCAGCCGTGCCGAACGATGAACCGCAAGCGGCTCCTTCCACGGAGCCGGGCAACCAGACGCTCGCGGAGAATAAGAATGCGCAAGACACGGAGCCAGCGGTCAGTGCCGAGAACGAAGAGAACTTGATGACGGCCATGCTGACTTTCCCCGCTGGAATCAGCCAGGCGGGCTTGGAGGACGAGCTTCGCTCTGCAGCGAAAGAGTTGCAATTCGACACTGCGTTTCAGACGGAAGCCACCGATGACCCCGAATTCGTGCAGGGCAGCAGCCGCCCGATCGAGAAGTGGACGGTCAAAGCGGCGCTCTCAGCCGAGCAGATGCAGACGCTGCTGAAAAGCGTACAAACAAAGCTTGCCGACACGGCCGTATTCCCTTCGGCCAACCAAATCGGCGGCAAGGTGGCCGGAGACACAAAGGTGCTGGCCGGATATGCCCTGTTCATGAGCAACCTGCTGATCATCATTTACGTGTGGGTGCGGTTTCAGAATTTGGTGTTTGGGTTGGCGGCTGTCGTCGCACTGATTCACGATGTGTTGGTGGCGGCAGCCGCGCTTGCGCTAAGTTTTTGGCTCGCGCCTTATTTGGGGTTTTTGCAAGTCGATCAATTCAAGATCAGCCTTGATGTGGTGGCGGCGCTGCTCACGATCGTCGGTTTTTCGATCAACGATACGATTGTCATTTTCGACCGCATCCGCGAAGTGTGCGGTAAAAGCCCAGGACTGACTGCAGCGATCGTTAACCGCGCGCTGAACGAAACGCTATCGCGAACGGTCCTCACGTCAGGAACGGTATTGATCGTCACGCTGATCCTCTTTGCTGCCGGAGGCGAGGGCATTCACCCGTTTGCATTCACCATGTTGATCGGAGTGATTGCGGGTTCGTACAGCTCGCTGTTCATCGCTGCGCCGCTGGCATTGTGGATGCAGAAGAAAAAGCCGGCGTCGGCCAGTCGTAAGGTCGCCACCGGCGCGGTCACGGCATCGGGCACAACATAGGTTGATCGACGCTGTGCGTGGTGCAACGCATGACGCGAGCGGATCGCACCGAATGGTTGGTTCGATTGGAACGCTCGCCGCTCCGCGACCCCATCTGCGCCACTGACCTGCCGTGAATTCTTTGCCGCTCAAATTCGCAAGCTCGCCGGTCGGCACGGTCTCGGCCGCGCGCCGAATCGCCGCCATCGACATGCTGCGCGGGTGGGCGGTGGTGCTGATGATTTTCGATACGACGCTGTATTATCTCGACGACACGCCGATCGGTCCGATGGAGATCGCTAAGATTCGGCCGACGCTGTTCTTCACGCAATGGTTGCTGCTGTTTTGCCCACCGATCTTTGCGCTGTTGGCCGGAACCGGAGCATATTTGCGATTGGCGGCGGAACGCTCGAAACGCACCGTGTCCGGATTTTTGGCCACGCGCGGTTTGATCCTAGTCGTGATCGACCTGTTCATCGTTCCGCTATTGAAGTGGTTTCACTTCGATTTGCAGCGCCTCAGCACTGGGCCGCTTTGGGCGCTGGGCTGGTCGATGGTAGCGCTGGGATGTCTGATCTGGCTGCGCGTGGGCACAGTGGCCGTCGCCGGCTTGCTGATCGTGGCATCGCACAATGCGCTTGACGGAATTCACGCCGGTTCGCTGGGTGCCTTGAGCGGTCTGTGGACCGTGCTGCACGAGCCGGGGACGGTGCGGGTCGGCGAATGGCTGGCGCTGGAAGTCACTTGGCCGCTGCTGCCGTGGTTGGGCGTGATGGCTTGTGGATACGGCCTGGGAGAACTGTATCGGATCCCAGGCGATCAGCGCCGGATGATGCTGGCCGGCGTCGGTTCGAACTTACTCTTGATGTTCTTGATTTTGCGCAGTTTCAATTTCTATGGCGATCCGGCCGGTTGGTCACGACAAGCCACACTGCTCCGCAGCGTGATGTCGTTTGTCAACTGCACGGCGCAACCGCCGTCGGCATGCTATTTGTTGATGACTCTTGGTCCGGCAGTTCTGTTCTTGGCGTGGTTCGAGGGGCGTCGTTCGTGGCGCTTGGATGGTTTGGCCGCTTTAGGCTGCGTGCCGCTTTACTGCTATCTGGCCCATTGGCTGATGTTGCATGCGCTAGCCATCGGCCTTGCGGTCATGCGAGGGCAGCCCACCTTATGGCTATTTCAAGTTCCCGAAAAACCCACCGGGCGCGGGTTCAACTGGCAGCCTGCATTTGGCGTAGAATTGACCATCGCAATGCTACTTGGCTTGGCGGCGATGGTGGTATTGTATTTTTCGGCCCGTCGCTATGCGCAGCTCAAGTTCCTCCGCGGTCCGCGCTGGATAAGCTATTTTTGAATATCAAGGCAATCCGCTTCGAGACTCGCAAACTCCGTGCCCGCCAGCGAGCCTTGAACCAGCCTGCAACACCTGCCGCGCGCGGTGACCACTGTTGGATGTTCATGCCATGAACGAACTTCAAACTACAACTGAACCCGTAACACCAACGCTTGCGAAAAACGGCTTCGATGTGCCGCGACTCCCGATTGGCCCCCAGTGGTATCTCGTGTTGTACCGCTGGTTTCTCGTGGCGGCAGGAATCTATACGATTTGGTCGACCTGGAATGTCTGGCAAGTTCGTAGCGGCCCACAATTTGAATTTTCACCGATGCTGCCGGTATGGGGCGGCATTCCGCCGATCGATTTCGGTTGGGCTTTGATCGGTTCGCTGCTCCTGATTCTGGTGCTGCCGCGCACGGGGATGACGATCCTCAGCGCGATGCTCGTGCTGAGTGTGCTGTGCGACCAGATGCGTTTGCAGCCGCACTACCAGATTGTGTTTTTGCTGTGGGCGACGCTGCCGGGAGTGAATGCGCGTTTTTTCGGTCGGATGAGCCTGATTACGATCTGGTTTTGGGTTGGCTTTCACAAATTGCTCATCGACTTCATTAAGCCGGACGGCATGGTTGGCTTCGCCGGCGACATCATTCCCGGCGATCTGATCAGGTTCTTTCCGCCGGACAAATACCTTTGGAATACGCCGCTGCTGGGTCAGGGTGTCGGCTGGCTGATCGGCCTCACGGAAACATCGCTGGCCGTAATGTGTGTCATTCCGCGCACGCGTTGGGTTGCCGCAGTGCTAGCGCTGATGATGCATTCGGTCATTCTGTGGTGGAACTGCTGGCAGTGGGGCTGCAATTTGATTGGTCTCAATACCGCCCTGGCGCTGGCTGGGTTTGCGCTAATTGCGCCCTGGAAAGAGTGGCCGTGGGTCACCTGGCGGCATTGCAATTGGCCAATTCGAGTGGGGACGATTCTGTTGCTGGTTTACCCGGCGCTGCATTATATCAATCTGGTGAACGGCTACTTAGCGTACTGCCTTTATGTGCCCAATTCGCCATTCGCGATTTTGTATCGTCCCGGAGAATCGCCGAAATTCGTCCCGATGATGCCGGTGGGCGCGAAAGATCCGAAATTCGACGGACGCAGGCGCGAAGTCAATTTTCCCTTGCCACCGAGCCATGCAATATCCCAGCAATGGTTCGATAAGATCCGCAAGCCAGGCGACGTCTTGATTATTCACGACCCGCGACCGTGGGCGGAATCGCGCGGACTGAACGGTCATCAGATCACCGATCTGGGTAGTTTTCCCCGCGGAGTTCACTGGCAGCAGCGGTACGAAAAAGGTGGTAGCCTTGCCGCCGAAGGCGACACCGTGGATGGGGTTTTTCGCGGCTTGTGGATCAGTTATCACACCAACGGCAAGGTCGCCGAGCAAGGCGTGATGATCGACGGCGCGAAGCAAGGGCACTGGGTTCGTTTTCACGACAACGGAGCAAAAGCCAAGGAAGGCAATTACGACGAAGGCATCGAAGCAGGACACTGGATTTTCTGGGATCCCGATGGAAAAAAAGCGCAAGAGGGTAGCTTCAAGAACGGCCAACCTGATGGCACCTGGAAATCGTGGGATGCCAATGGCATCGAGGAAGTCTACAAATATCGAAGCGGAATATTGCTCGTTCCAGAGACGGAGGCATTGCCCTAGAATGATCGACGATTCAATCCGCTGACCTGCTCCGAAATCTTGTACCAGACCTTGCGAGAGTACAAGTTCGAGAAATGGTTTTGGTTCGGCTCGTAGAACCTGTGATTTAACCACACCATTCAGGAACCAACCGCGCAAGCTGCGCCGCATATCGGGCGGCTCCGAACAACGCGGTATACTCATTCATCAGCACGTGAATCGGCATCGCCGCCATCAAGGGTCGCATTCGCCCTTTCGCGCAAAATGCTTCCATAAACTGCGGCTCTTTCAGCTTGGCGATAATCTTTGGAGCAATGCCGCCGCCGATGTAAATGGCTCTGGTGGCCATGATCTTTAGCGCGAGATTGCCTGCTTCGGCTCCGTAAAATGAAACGAATATCTCCATCGCGCGGACGCAAATTTGGCAGCTTTGGCGGGCTGCGGCGATCGAAATCGCCGCGGCGGGATCGCCAGACTTCATCGCCGCGGCGACTTCGGGCGATGCTTTGCCCTGGCCGGAGTAAATCAGGAATTCGTAGATGTTCACCAGTCCCGGCCCAGAAAGGACTCGCTCGTAGCTGACGTGGCCGTGGCTGACGTCGCGGAATTTTTCGCGTAAATAAAGCAATAGCTCGGATTCCATCGCGTCGCGCGGGGCGAAATCGCTGTGTCCTCCTTCGCAGGCAAACGGGTGCAAGTATTTGCCATCGAAATTGATTCCCGCTTCGCCCAGACCAGTGCCCGCGGAGATGATTGCGGCATTCCCAAGTGGATCGGGCTGGCCGATGTTCAACGTGACGAAGTCGCTGGACTCTAGAACGGGAATGCCGCTGGCGTTGGCCTCCAGATCGTTCAGCAGATGGACGTCGGCGACCTGCAATTTGGCCGCAAGCTGCGAGGCATCGACCACCCATGGCAAATTCGGCGTGTGGACTCGCTTGCCGCGAACCGGCCCGGCAATTCCAAACGCGGCGTGTTCGATCTTTTCGCGATGCCCAGCGGCTTGATGCGTGGCGATGAATGCGGTAACGATTTCGTCAAGCCCTTGGTGCTCGCGACTCTTGTATTTCGTCTGAACGACGACATTCAATTTTCCCCCCTTTGCCTCGACGAGTGCCAAGCGGGTTGAGGTGCCGCCGATATCGCCTGCCAGGATCACGACTTTTTCTCCAAATGTCCGCCAAAGCCGAACCGCATCGCAGAAAGAACTTTGTCCGCGAATTCGTCTTCGCCGCGCGAGTCGAACCGCTGATAGAGCGCCGTACTGAGCACCGGCGCCGGTGCGCCTTGCTCGATTGCGGCTTGAATCGTCCAGCGTCCTTCGCCGGAATCGGAAACGCGACCGGCAAACTGCTCCAGCTTCGGATCCTTTGCCAGCGCCTCAGCCGTTAAATCGAGCAGCCACGAAGCGATGACGCTGCCGCGACGCCAAACCTCGGCCACGTCGGGCAAGTTTAAGTCATATTGATAGTGCTCGGGATTCCGCAGCGGCGTGGTTTCGGCGTCGGTATCGCGATGGCGCTTGCCGACGTTCGCATGCTGCAAAATGTTGAGTCCTTCGGCATACGCAGCCATGACGCCGTATTCGATGCCGTTGTGGACCATCTTCACAAAATGCCCTGCGCCACTGGAGCCACAATGCAGATAGCCTAATTCACTTGTACCACCGAGCTTTTCGCGTCCAGGCGTTCGCGGAACGTTGCCGATTCCGGGGGCCAGTGTTTTGAAAATCGGGTCAAGATGTTCGACGGCATCTTTCGGCCCACCGATCATCATGCAGTAGCCGCGTTCGAGGCCCCATACGCCGCCGCTGGTACCAACGTCCACATACCGCAGGCCTTTCCCCGCCAATTCACCAGAGCGGCGCAAATCGTCGATATAGTACGAGTTGCCGCCGTCGATAACGATGTCGTTCCGCTCGAGTTTCGGCACGATATTGGCAAGTGTTTTATCGACAACGCCGGCCGGTACCATCAGCCACACAGCCCGCGGCTTCGTAAGCCTGACAAGGAAGTCGTCCATCGTGTGCGCCGGAGTCGCTCCTTCTTTGCCGAGGGCGTCGGCTGCGGCTGGATTCACGTCATAAACGACACATGAATGGCCGTTTTTCATGAGCCGGCGCACCATGTTCGCGCCCATGCGTCCAAGTCCAATCATTCCGAGTTGCATAGGAATCCTCGTAGGTTGGTAGTCGGAAGTCAGCGATCCGTTGTTAGGTTGTTCGTTGTTAGGTTGCCACGACGAGTGATGATTCAACGACTGAAGCCTGGCTGCTGGCAACCGACACTTAGGGTTTTCGCCAGCCCCCTTGCCGGTCGGCCAACAGTTGGTCGGCTTCCTTCGACCCCCATGTGCCGGCTTCGTAATTGGGAAATTTCGGCGGCGGCGCATTTTGCCAGGCGTCTAAGATCGGCGTGATAAATTCCCACTGTGCATCGACCTCGTCCGAAGACATGAACAAGAGAGGCACGCCCTTGATTGCGTCGAGCACTAGCCGTTCGTAGGCTTCCGGCAATCCGTCGTGGAATGTTTGCTCGTAATCAAAATCCATCCGCACTGGTTGAATCGAAAAACCAAGCCCCGGCTGCTTTGTGACAAACGACAGACTGATTCCTTCGTCGGGCTGAATTCGAAACACCAGCACATTCGGCTCGGACGACATGGCGCCGACACCGTCCATCTCGAAATCCATTTCCACCGCATGTCGCAGCGGACGGTCTTTGAAGCGAATCGCAATTTCGGTCAGCCGTTTTGGCAGCCGCTTGCCCGTGCGCAGTACGAACGGCACATCGGCCCAGCGCCAGAGATCGACATTCACGCGAGCGGCTACATAGGTCTCTGTGTTCGAATCCTTCGCCACGCCAAATTCGTCGCGATACGCCAGCACGCGCTGCCCTTGGACGGTGCCGCCGGAATATTGGCCGCGAACCACGCACTGCTCGACATTGTGGTTGGTGATTGGCACTAGATTGCTCAGCACGCGCAGCTTTTCATTGCGAACATTGGCCGCTTTCAAACCGCCTGGCGCGTTCATTGCGGCATATGCCAGCAGTTGCAGCATATGGTTTTGCATCACGTCGCGCATCGCGCCGGCATGGTCGTAGTACGAACCACGGTGTCCTTCCATGCCGACGGTTTCCGCCACCGTAATCTGAACATGATCGACGAATTGCGCGTTTAGCAGCGGCTCGAATATCGCGTTGGCAAATCGAAATGCCATTAGATTAAGCACCGTTTCTTTGCCGAGATAGTGATCGATGCGATAGATCTGGCCTTCGTGCAGAAATCGATGAATGTCGGCATTGAGCGCGCGGGCGCTCGATAAGTCGTGGCCAAACGGTTTCTCGATCACCACGCGATACCAGGGCCGGCCCGGCGTGTCGTGATGAATCAAGCCGTGGCCCGACAACTGATCGATCACTGGAGCGAAAAACGACGGTGCAATCGCCAAATAGAACAACCGATTTCCCGGTAATTGACGCTGCGATTCGATAGTGGAAATGCGTTTTCCTAACGCCTCAAAGCTCGCCGCGTTCGAAAAATCGACCGACTGATAGGAGAGCAGCGAGGCAAACTGCGCCCATTGCTCGTCACGATCGGCCTGCAGCCGGCCGTGCTCGCGCACTGCTTGACGAGCGACTTCGCGAAATTGATCGTCGGAATACTTCTCGATCGCCACGCCCAAAATGCACATCTGTGACGGCAGAAAGTTGCCCTTCCAAAGCGCGAACAGTGCCGGCAAGATTTTTCGGCCGGCAAGGTCGCCCGTCGCGCCGAACAGCACCATTACCAAGGGCTCACGGGCCGCCGCCGCAGTGGCGCTGGTGGCAACTTGGGCGGCAGCGGCTTGAGCGCGAATGACTTGAGGATCGGGCATGGAGGGATTTGGAGTTCAGAGGTCGGAATTCGGAAGCCAGGGATCTGCAATTTAGGGGTCGGCAAGCTTGCTGGCGGCGGGCTTGTCGAGTAGCCAGACTAGTTTTCCGTTGATGGGGCGGACGCCCATGGATGGAAGTTTCTCAATGTCGCTCCGACCTTTCAGTACTTCATGGACAATCGTAGCTTTTCTTGCACCGCTGACCAAAAACATCGCTTCACGGGCTGAGTTTATCACAGGAAACGTTAGCGTAACGCGATCGACCGGCGGCGGGAGAACGCCCGGGGGACTCCAGGTGACCCAGGCTTTCGTTTCGGCGAGCGACGGCTTACCAGGAAACAGCGAGGCCGTGTGACCGTCGTCCCCCAGCCCGAGCAAAATTAAGTCCAATCGCGCCGGCTGGCGATTGGGCTCTTCGAAAAGCCTTTTGAGCCGCAATTCGTAGTCGGCTGCACACAGAGCTGGCGTCGCAAGGTCCGTGCGAACAGCCTCGACGCGGTCGGCCGCAATTTTGGCTGGCTTCAGCAGCGATTCACGCGCTAAATGATAATTGCTCCGCGAATCATTGTGCGGCACGCATCGCTCGTCGCCAAAAAACAACCAGGTGCGCATCCAGTCGATGCGCGACCTCCAATCGGGTTGGGCAAGCAACTTGTACGTTCGCTCGGGCGTCGAGCCTCCTGAGAGGGCCATGGAGAACCTGCCGCGAGCCGCGATCGCGGAATTTGCCGCGACAACGATTCGCCGCGCCGCTTCCGCGGCGAGCGCATCGGCGTCCGCAACCATCACGATTTCGCGCTGTTGAGCATCATGCATGGCGAGAACCGCTCCGATCGCCGCTACCGCACTCTTCGCTCTCCAACTTGAGGAAGTGAGGCAGCGAGCGATCCATTCAACCGATTTCTTATGATTCCTCCGCCGCTGTATCACGGCGGAGGATGAAGAGCGCGACCTGGGGAACGAAACTAAACTTCTAGCCAAGTTTCGCTTTACCGCCGCCACTTAGTTTTATACATTATGCAGGTAGCCGTCTACGATTGGCTGGCGAAAATCGGCGCGCCGCTGGACGTAGTAAGCGAAGCTCTTGGTCGATTGCCGAGCCGTTCGACGATTGTTGCGGCAAAGGGAATGCGACTTCAACTCCGCATTTCGATCGAGTGCTTCGCCCCCCATCGCGGATATTTCGACGGATTCATGGAAGCTGGCGACGAAGGCGTGTCGTCTAACCAAGGGGCCGATGATGCCCAAATTGATTTTATTGGCCGCCGCAGCCAGCCAAGCGCTGGATGTATCGACGTTGAGTCCAGCGTCGCCGCCGGCCGAATCGATTCGGTTTCTCTTCATTGTCGTAACGGCCGCCGCGGCATTTATCTTGGCGATCGTTTGGGGCGTACTGTTTTATTCACTGTTGAAATTTCGACGCCCGCGGCTCCTTAAAGACGGTCTGCCCACAACCGAACCACCGCAGGTCTACGGTAGTTTGCCGATCGAAGTCGCCTGGACGGTCGCACCTGGGTTGATCGTGTTTTTGCTAACCCTGGTTATCGTGCGCACCGAGTTTCAGGTACATGTGCGCGAACAACAGCAGCCCGAATCGGCGAAGATCCTGAATGTGACCGTCATTGGTCACCAGTGGTGGTGGGAATACGTGATTGAACGGGACGGTCAGCGGAAGCCTGGCGTGGTAACAGCCAATGAGCTGCACATTCCTGCAAGCACGGCCGAACAGCCGAGGCCGATTTACTTGAACCTGCGATCGGCCGACGTTTGTCACAGCTTTTGGATTCCGCGGCTGGCGGGAAAAACCGATCTGATTCCAGGCCGCAACAAGAACGAGATGTGGTTTGCCACTCGCGAGACTGGACTGTATGTAGGACAATGCGCCGAATATTGTGGCACTCAACATGCCCATATGCTGCTTCGCGTGTACGTCGAGTCGGAAGCTGAGTTTCAAGCGTGGTTGGCCAATGAAACCAAGCCGGCCGTTGATGATCCTTCGGTGCGCAACGGCAAGCAGATATTTCTCACCGAATCGTGTGTGAAATGCCACACGATTCGCGGCACACCCGCGCAGGGTGCTTTCGGCCCCAACCTAACGCATCTTGCCGCGCGTGAAACGTTTGCCGGCTGCATGATCCCACTGACGCGCGACAATTTGCGCAAGTGGATTCGCGATCCGCAGGAAATCAAAGTCGGCTGCCTGATGCCGGCGTTCGGATTAAGCGAACAAAAGATCGATTGGATCACCGACTACTTGATGAGTTTGAAGTAATGCCGACGGCCGCATTTTCGATCAACCGTATCGCAATCAACGTCATCGTTGGTTACCCGTTCATTCCCCACTCCCCGATCCTTATTCTCCACTAACATTCCTTGGCAACCATCTCTCCAACCACTGCCGCCACACTTGGCCGCCCTTCGTGGACTTCCGTGCTCCACGAGTGGGTCGTCACGGTCGATCACAAGCGGATCGGAGTGATGTATGTGCTGATGGCCATATTTTTTCTAGTGGTGGCGGGCTGTGAGGCGCTCGCGATTCGCTGGCAGCTCATCAAGCCGGGCAATGATTTTCTCAATCCCGATACGTTCAATAAGTTTTTTACGATGCATGGCACCACGATGGTCTTCTTCATGGGCATGCCAATTTTGATTGGGATTGCCAACTATGTTGTGCCGTTGCAACTTGGGGCACATGACATGGCTTTTCCCCGCGTCAACGCCTTTGGCTTTTGGACGACACTCTTCGGCGGCTGCCTCGCATATTTCAGCTTTTTTGTGCCGGGTGGGCCGCCAGCGGTCGGTTGGTTCGCGTACGCGCCGCTGACGGAAACGACTTTTTCACCAAAGTCCGGCGTCGATTTTTGGGCACTGGGCCTGCTTGTCAGTGGCGTCGGCACGATTGCGGCCGGCGTGAATTTCGTCGCCACGATTCTTACGATGCGCTGTCCTGGCATGACGTTGACCAAATTGCCCTTCTTTTGCTGGACGATGCTCTGGACATCGCTGCAGATACTCGTCGCCATACCTCCTTTGACGGCGGCGCTCATTATGGTCGAGTTCGACCGCGTGCTTGGCGCTCAATTTTTCAATCCACAAAACGGCGGCTCGGCCTATCTATGGCAGCACTTGTTTTGGTTCTTTGGACATCCTGAGGTCTATATTCTTATCTTGCCGGCGTTTGGAATGATTACCGAAGTCGTGCCCGTGTTTTCGCGAAAAGTTCTGTTCGGTTACGAGTTTATGGCCGCCGCCACCATGGGTATCGTATTCATCAGCATGGGCGTCTGGGCGCATCACATGTTTGCCGCCGGGATGAGCCGCACGCTCGATATGTATTTCGCGGCCGCGAGTTTGCTCGTTTCCATTCCTACCGGGATCAAATTCTTCAACTGGCTCGCGACGATGTATGGCGGCCGATTGTGGATGGCCTCACCCATGCTGTTTGCCGTCGGTTTTTTAGCGATGTTTGTGCTCGGCGGACTTACGGGCATCATGTTGGCCTCAGCGCCGTTCGACCTTCAGGTCAGCGACAGCTATTTTGTCGTCGGACATTTTCATTGGGTACTGATCGGCGGCACCGTGTTCGGCGTGTTTGCGGGAATCCATTATTGGTTTCCCAAAGTCACTGGGCGGATGCTGTCCGAACGATTGGCAAAGTGGCAGTTCTGGTTGCTGCTGATCGGATTTATTCTTACCTTCGGACCAATGCACGTCTCTGGCTTGCTCGGCATGCCGCGGCGGATTTTTACCTACCAAGCGGATCGCCCTTGGCAGCTTTGGAACCAGCTCAGTTCGCTGGGCGCGATGATTCAAGCCCCCAGCTATTTACTGTTCGTCATTAACATCGGCTGGTCTCTGCGATATGGCAGGCCGGCTGGTGACGACCCGTGGGATGCCTGGACGCTTGAATGGGCCACCACTTCACCGCCACCCAGTTACAACTTCTCAGAAACGCCGACGGTCCGCAGCCGTCGGCCTCTCTGGGATGTGAAGCACCCGGACGATCCAGATTGGAAGTATGAATGACGCGAGCGGCAGGCAATATGCGGTCAGCAGCAGCGGGAATCAGCGTAGTAAGTAGTCCATGAACATTCCAAAATCCAGCTTAGAAAACTTTGCAACGGCGCAAGCCGACGGTTCGGCCACTTTATCAACACCGCCTGCCGCTTGCCGCCTACTGCCGACCCATGTCGGGATGGGCGCGTTTTTGCTTTCCGAAGTCGCTTTTTTTAGCACTCTGATCACCACGTATATTGTCTTCTTGCGGCAAACCAAAGGGAGTAATCCCAGCCCGGCGACCGTGTTTCATCTACCACTGGTGCTTACCGCAACGGGCTGTCTGGTGGCTAGCAGCGCTACCGTTCACTTTGCAGCGCGTGCCTTTCGCAACGGCAACCGCGCGGGCTTTTTGGGCTGGTGGGGGCTGACGATTGTTCTTGGGGCAACGTTTATCGCCTGCACCGCCAAGGAGTGGAGCGATTTGATCGGTCGCTGGGGGCTGACCATCAGCCGCAATTTGTTCGGCAGCACCTATTTCACGCTCGTCGGCTTCCATGCCACACACGTAACCGTCGGTCTGATGATACTTTCAATTTTCTGGGTACTGGCGTTGCGAAAAAGATTGGACAACTCCAGCCACGTCGGCGTCGAAATCGTTTCCTGGTATTGGCATTTTGTCGATAGCGTGTGGATCGTCGTATTTTCGCTCGTCTATTTGATTGGGCGATAGCATGGTGACAAACCGATGACTCCATACTGCAAATGCCTGCACGAAGTGACGGTTTCCATGAAGCTCCTCTGCCCCTGTACACCGATGTTAGAAACGCACGCTGAGCCAATGGCACGGTTGGTAAAAGTTCGCATCCGAATCCCACGATTTTTGCAGTGAATGCCCGCGCAGCGAACGATGAGCAATTTCCACGAAAACCTATCACACGAGGAGGCCGACGGCAAAATCATGATGCCTGCGCCGACGGCGTGGCCCATCGTGCTGGCCGCAGGAACTACGCTGCTGATGCTCGGCCTGGCTACCAGCATCGCGTTTACGTTCGTCGGTGGAGTGCTGTTTCTTGTCGCGCTGCTTGGATGGATTTCGCAACTCTTGCCTGGCCGCGGCCACGAACTGGAAGAATTGGCGTCCCCAGCCGAGCGGCCCACAGCGATTGCCCCTCGCGTAGGCGCTGTCGAACAACTGAAGCCCGGCGTCGTCGGCTACCGCTTTCAACTCCCAGAAAAAGTACATCCGGTCACGGCTGGCTTCAAAGGGGGCATCGTGGGCGGCGCCATTATGCCGATTCCAGCGATCGTGTGGAGCTGGCTCAGCGGCCACGGCATCTGGTTCCCGGTGAATCTTCTGGCCGGCATGGTGCTTCCGGGGCTTGACGAAGGGTCGTCGCAACAAGTTCTCGAGCATCTCCAGCGATTCTTGCCCGGGCCCTTCTTCATTGCCATTGTGATTCATGTCGCCATGTCCATCGGTATCGGGCTGATTTATGGCGTCATTCTACCGACGTTGCCACCGCTGCCGGGCGGACCACTAGTCTTGGGCGGCATCGTGCTGCCGGCGCTTTGGACGGCTGCCAGCCATTCGCTGATGGGCGTAGTAAATCCGCTACTTCACAACTACGTCAACTGGCTGTGGTTCGTCGTATCTCAGTTTATTTACGGCGTGGCGGCATCGTTGGTAATTATGCGATCAGAAAAAATTCCAATCCGACCTCGTGGGCCGGGTCGCGACCAAGATGCGCCTTCTCCGCCGCCAGGCTGGTTGGGATGTCTCGCGCTGATTCTCGTCGGATTGGCCGGCTGCAACGACAATTTTCCCGGCAAGCCTGTGCGGGCCAACGAATTTGCGATGCCCTCGAAGATTACCGATTTCCAGGAGTTGTATTCACAACGATGTGCCGCGTGCCACGGTGCCGATGGCACGCTCGGGGCCGGACCACCGCTGAACGATCCCTTGTTCATGGCTCTCGTCGGCGATGAAGAATTGCAGGACGTGATCTCTCACGGCCGCAAGGGAACACTCATGCCGGCGTGGTCGCAGTCGGCTGGTGGCCCGTTGACGAACCGTCAAATTGCCTCGCTTGTCGAAGGGATCAAAGGACGTAAGTGGAGCGGCGAATGGACATCGGCGGCAAAGGTTGTTTCGCCGAATACCCCGCCTCTACTTGCCGCAGACAGTCCAAATGGTAGCGTCGATCGCGGTAAGAAGGTATTTGCGACCGCATGCGCTACTTGTCACGGCGAAAGCGGAGAGGGCGTGGAGGACGATGCCGGCGCAATCAACAACCACGCGTTCCTGACGCTCGTCAGCGACGCGCTACTGCGGAGGATTATCATTACCGGCAGGCCTGATTTACAAATGCCCGATTTTGCCGACGGAAGCGGCCGCGAAAGCGATTTCAAACCGCTGACGGCCGGTGATGTGAACGATTTGATGGCGCTGCTGAATCATTGGCGCATGACAAGGAATGGAAAGTGATTTTATGGCAAATTCCAGGCGAAATCGAATATCGGAACCGCCGCGACGAACGTTTCTCATGCTGCTCAGCGGCTTGGCAAGCGCTGCCGCCGCGACTGTCGTAGCGATTCCCGGTATTGGTTATTTGGCCGCTGCGGCATGCCGCAAGCTCAAAGATCAAGTCGATTGGGTGAATCTCGGGCCCGTCGATGAGTTTCCCGAAAACGAAACGCGGCTGAAAACCTTTGTCAATCCACTCGGGCAACCGTGGGATGGCATCACGGCGAATACCGGCGTTTATGTTCGCTATCTCGGTCGCCAGAGCTTCGAACATCAATTTCAAGTTTTCGCGATCAATTGCACGCATTTGGGTTGCCCGGTCGAATGGTTTCCACAGTCAGGATTGTTCATGTGCCCTTGCCACGGCGGCGTGTACTACGCGAACGGCGATCACGCCAGCGGCCCGCCGCCGCGTGGGCTATATCACTGCGAGTGGCGCGTGAATTCGGCAAATCAACTTGAAATTCAAGCGCCGCATTTGCCGACGCTGCAACGAACACTTCGCGCAGATCAGCCGGTGAGAGGGTGAGCAGGTAAAGCAACGAATTGAGATTCGAATTGGCTGAAAATGTTCAAACGCATCTACGACTGGATCGATTTTCGGCTCGGCATTCGCGAGACGTTCATGCCGATGCTGCGCCATCCGGTGCCGCGCGAGATCGCTGGGCCGCTGGGGTGGTGGTATGTGTTTGGGAGCGCATCGTTGACGTTGTTTTTGATTCAAATCCTCACGGGCATTGGGCTGGCGCTGACATATGTTCCTAGCGCCGACCAGGCCTACGAAAGCCTCCTCTACTTGAACTATCAGCAGCCATGGGGCTGGTTCTTGCGCTCACTCCACTATTGGTCCAGTTCGGCCATGGTGGTACTGGTGCTGGTCCATATGACCCAAGTGTTCTTACACGGCTCCTACAAGTATCCGCGCGAATTAACTTGGCTTGTTGGCGTACTGTTGCTGCTTTGTACGCTGGGAATGGCCTTTACGGGGCAAGTTTTGCGATGGGATCCGGATGCCTATTGGGGCGTGGGCGTCGGGGCTTCGATGGCGGGCCGCGTGCCCGAAGCGGGGCCGACGATCGTTGATTTATTGCTTGGGGGGGCGATCATCGGCGGTGATACTCTGAGCCGTTTTTTCGCGCTGCATGTGTTTGTGATTCCAGGCGCTTTGATGTTCTTTTTGGCCATTCACCTGTGGCTGATTCTCAAAAGGGGGATCAGTGCGCCGCCAAAAGCCGGCGCAAGGGTCGATCCGGCGACGTACGATTCCGAGTATGAACGGGACACACACGAGCACGGCGTGCCCTTCAACGCCGAACCGATTTTGAAAGACATTATCTTCTCGGCGCTCGTGGTTATCGCAGTGGTCGGCATTGCCGCAGTCGCCGGGCCCAAAGGACCGAGCGCCCCTCCCGATCCAACGCTTCCCGGCGCAAATCCGCGTCCCGATTGGCCGTTTTTATGGCTGTTCGCATTGCTTGCGCTTAGCCCACCGAGTGCTGAAACGGTCATCATGCTGATCCTGCCGGTTGCCTTGATCTTGGCATTGCTGGCCGTTCCGCTCATCTCTAACCGCGGCGAGCGAGCACCGAGCCGACGTCCCGTGGCGGTACTGCTGGTCATTTTCATCTACACCACCTTAGGAGCACTGACCCATTTGGGACATACCGCGCCGTGGTCGCCGGTCATGACGGCCTGGAGCAGCGACCCGATTCCCACGGAGCTGATCGCTTCAAAAGAGCGCACGCTTTCGCCGCTTCAACTTCAAGGAGCCGTCGTCTTCCAAAATAAGCAATGCCGCAATTGCCACTCGCTCGACAGCATCGGTGGCAAGCGCGGTCCCGACTTGACGCACGTCGGCCAGCGGATGACGACCGATCAACTCATCGACCAAGTCAGCAACGGCACGCCCGGCGGTGGCAACATGCCCGCGTACGGAAAACAGATTTCACCGGCCGAAATGACGGCGCTGGTGGATTTTTTAACGCAACTTGTTCCTTTGGGTGCTGCACCGGCACGGACACCGACGCAGGATGTTCCATGAATCAATCGGGAAACATCGCTGGCCGGCTAATTCTCCGCTGCGTCCGACTAGAACAGTTCGGTGCCTTGAGAGCAAAAAGTCGCCGATCAATCGCTGGCTTCAAGTCCGGAATCGTGTGGTAGTGCGGTTGGCCGCGTGCTGACCAACTAGTTCGTTGCCGGCGCGGCCGCGGTTTGTTTTTCGAGATAGCGCCAGTTTTTCAAGAACGAAATCAAGTCGGCCATCTGCTCAAGCGAAATTGCTTGTTCGAGACCGGTGGGCATCAGCGAGATGCCGTTGGAATGAAATGTGTCGATGTCTTCTCGGAGCACCGTCCGCGTCTTATCGTCTGGCTCGCGGAGCGTGACGGAGGAAGCCGTCTCGGCTGCGATGATGCCGGTCACGATTTGTCCGCTGGTGAGCGATAGCGAGTAGCTAAAGTAACGGTTGTCGATAGCGCGATTGGGATCGAGAATGTCCACGAGGAATTGTTCGGCCAGCCTCGTTCGCGAGTCGGAAATATCGGGCCCCACATTGACGCCTAGTTCGGCCACACGATGGCAAGTAGCGCAATTTTTCACAAACACTTGCTTACCTCGCTCGGAATCTGCGGGCATCGTCAGCACGCGGCGATATTGATCGATCACCGGCTGCCGATCCATCGGGGTTGCGGCAGCGTGCAATCGTTCGGACCGATGTCGTAGTTCCTCGTCGCTTTGAGTAGCCAATCGTTGCCATTGATCGGGTTGCAAGTCCGCAGGCGTGATTCCTTCTGCTTCAAGTTCATCGAGCAGCCGTCGAATTCGCTGAGGCTGTTCAAGCATGGCGTTGAGAATCGCACGGCGCGTCGCCTGAGTCTCGTGGACAAAGCCGGCTAGCAAGGTGGGGCCAATCGAAGGATCATCAAACGCGCCGAGAGTTTCGATCGCCAAGATTCGAATCGTTTGATCGCGGTCGTCGGCGATCAGGGATGGCAGCAGTTTGCCAGCGATGGGAAACGTTGCATATCGCAAGGCTTGAATGGCTAGTTTGCGGCGGCTCGAATCCAATTGCACATTCCGCGCCGCCTTCGCGGCCGTGGCAAAAACCTCTCGGAGCAATTGCTGTTGACGATCGCTCAATTGCGGCAGATAAACGGCCAGCGACTTACCTCGACGATCCGCACCCTGGCCCAAACCAATCAAGCACTTGAATACCAAGTCGCGCCGTGCGGCTAGAAAGGCATCCGTATCGGCGGCAGACTTGAGGAATGGCTCAAGGGTGGTAATCGCGCTGCCGATTTCACCGATGTTTTGGTTGGCACCTACCAGGCGGGAAAGCTCCAATACGAGATCGGAGAAGCCAGGACGACTCAGGCAGTCGGGTTCAACCGCACGTTGCAGCACGATCTGCAACACCGCTGGCGCAGACTCGGCAATCGACGTGGCAACGGCCGTTCGGATCCACGAATTGTCCGCATCGCGGATGGCGATCTCGGCCAAAGTCGCTGCGGCTTCGGCCGTCTGTGCTTGTGGTAAGATCTCGCCCAGGCTGAGCGCCACTTGAAATCGTACCTGGGCAGCGTCATCGTGGGCCAACGCCAGCACGCGCCGACGTAAATCGGCGTGTGCGTTGAGCCAGGGTTCCGCCAACCGCACGGCATGCGACCGCACCCACGGATCGCAGTCCTCCAGGGCCGCGCGCACCAACTCGGGGGTCAACCGATCGAGACCCTGCATCAGCCATAACGCATGTAGACGAGCATGCGGCGACTTCCCCTGAGAGACCATGAGTTGAAGCTTGTCGCACATCGAAGGATCGTTTCGTTCCAATAGTAATCGCGCCGCTGTTTCGTGATGCCAACTGCTCGGATGTTCCAAAAGCGCGATCAACTCGTCTTGCGATGCTGAAGAGAGCTTGGGCAAGAGTCGATTTGGTTGAATGGGACCATGATCGGCCGCAACGATTCGATAGATCCGCCCGCGATCATTGCCCCAGGTGTTTTCCGGGCGATTTTTCAATTCGTCGGGCATATAGCCAGGATGCTCAATCACCGCTCGGTACATGTCAATCACGTACAGTGCGCCATCCGGGCCATGCGTCAGATCGACTGGGCGAAACCACTCATCCGAAGAGGCCAGGAAATCGGCCTGGCTGGAATTCGGTTTGGCATCGAATACAACTTCATGGAGTTCCAGCACGTCGCGATGAACGAGGTTGGCAGTCGGGTCGCAGGTGAAACTATTTCCCCGATATTCCGCGGGCAATGCGTCGCCGCGATAAATCGTCACGCCACAGGCGGCGGTAAATTGCCGGGCATGCAAATTCGACGTTGTCCAGGCGCGCGTGAGGGGAAATAGTCGGGAATTCTCAGCCGGCGGAGAGACGTCGTGAACGACACTCGATAGGGCCAGGCGCGGATTGCGGCGAATGTAACGATTCTCAAGCACGACTTGCATGCATGGGTTTCGGTTCGAGCAAATAAACCGATTCCCGAAATCATCGAAACTCAGGCCGAACTGCCCAAAGCCATTCACCGTGTCGTACTGTCCGGTGCGTGGGTCGAATCGAAAATCCATGCCGCTGAGCGAAAGCGGCTTGGCCTCGTGGCGCCACGCTTCCCGCGCCGCGATGATATCGCCGTCGCGCAATCCATTGGCCACGTACACCTGATGATCGAGAGCCAACGTCGGATGGTTGGCGCGCAATTGCGGATTCTCTTCCCTAAATCCTTGGAACCACGTTTCGGGCGAGTCGGCACGCCCATTCCCATCACCGTCGTGAAAATAGGCCACCTCGCCCGACAACGTAGCAATGGCTCCCCCACGCCAAAGTTGCAGTCCGTTGCAAAACAACAAGCCATCCGCGAACACCTGCGAAGTCTCGTAGCGGCCGTCGCCATCGCGATCTTGGAGTCGTTTGATGCGAGACTGCGGCGGAAGTCCTGGGGTCGGCCCATTCGGGTAATCACCCATCTCGACGACCCACAGCCGACCATCTTCATCGAACGCTGCGGCAACCGGATCGACAACTTCCGGTTCCGCGGCAACCAGTTCGATTTTGAGACCCGGAGGAAGGTGAAAGTGCTTCAGCGCTTCGTCGGGTGCAAGAGGTTTTGCAAAAGTTTGCAATGGAGCATCGGCAAAGCACCAAGCGCACGTGGCCGTCAGGGATGCAAATAGTAGTGATTTGAGGACGTGATGCATACTTTTGACGTTGGCGTTGATAAATTCAGGTAACTTCATCGAATGAAACTCGCACCCGATCCGATCAATCCAACTCTGGCGGATTGTTATCGTCGATCCAAGAATTGCCAGTAAATGGCGGTGCGGGTGGCCGACAGGGTGCTATTCCGGGCGTCATCTGCCGCGCCAGTTCCAGGCCAGCCTCTTCCATTCGACGGCCAGCCGATGGCTCCAAATTGCTATAGCTGGTAAGCCGCGTTTCGTAGCCGCCGCCGCGCGGACCGAGCGCCTCTTCCGTCGGCACGTACCCCACGCAGCCATTCGCCAGCGAAACGGGAAACGTGAATGGAAACGGACTGCCCGCTTTGATCTCTAATCCAAACTGGCAGAAGTATTCGGCCGGTGTGGTAATGAATACGGCAGGCCCGACTTGGACCGCCTGAACTTCGACGTCGGCCGTGGGCGCGCGCTGTAGCTTGGCGTCGAGTAAAACGATCTCTTTGGCCCAAAGCCAGTGGTAGTCAGGCCACTTTTTTGGCTCTTGTCGCACGATTTCAAGCGCTTGCTGGACGCGCTCTGGACGCGGAACGCGACGCTTGATCTGTAAAATTTTTGTGCGGTAGTCGATCGGCGCCATCTCCCCTCGGTCCATGCTCAACAGCACTTTCAATGCTTCAGCCCCGACGCGACCGCCGACGAATTCAGACCAGAGCTTGGGAGGGCGGCGCGTGTATTTCGAAAGGTTATCGACCTGCGTGATATCTCCCGAAGCGCCATTGAGAAACACGACGGTGCAATCCTGGCCGTAGTAACCACGAATCGCCCGCTCTAAGTAGCAAACGTAATTCGCCGAGCTGGCGCCTGCCATCGGCGGCACCGTGCCGTGACAAGCAAAATTCACGACGCAGCCAAGAAACTTGCCCTGCTTGTCCCATGCGCCGATGACGCCAACTTCAGGATCGACCGGACCTGCTGGTTCGATGAGGTCGGGATTGCCCTGACCCGGATGCGTGCAGGTTAGTCCATTTTTCATGTGGAAGCGGCGGTTAAAGGCCACTTGGTCTTCATGCCCTCGCCCCACGCCGCAATCGGCAGGCACGCATCGGTCGTTCGCTTCGCAAACGGCCTGCACCAGTTTCGATTCTACGAGTTTCAAGTACTTCGGATTCGCCGTCGAGGATTTTTCGTAAGCCAATTTTTGTACCAACGTCGAAGCATGGTCGTACTCGCCAGGTTGAACCGAGGAGGTAGGCCCGGAGGAGTGCGAATGCGAAGCACCGATCAAGACGGCATCGGGGTCGATCCCGCACTTCTCCTGAATTGCCTTACGAACGTTCAGAACTACTGCGCGGTCGATCGACAGGGCATCGATGCCCACCAGCGCAATCCGCTGCTTGCCGTCGTCGAACACACCCGCCCGCACCTTGCATGGATCGTGCAACGATTCGATATAGATTTTGAAGTAGTTGCCCGGTTGCTCCATGCCGATTTCCGGCGAGATATCGCACTCCGCGAAGCCAGCTTTAAAGGTTTGCGCGCTGGTACGATCCGACACGACAACGACGACAACCGCGATTGAGAGCAAACAGCCCAGGCGTTTCATTGCTTTCTCCAATTCTGATGGTATTCAAGAATCGCACCGCCGCCTCGATTTCACCCGTTCAAAGGCATGAGTTCGATGTTGCGGTACCAGAGTTCAGCCCCTTCGGTCTGCAAGAATATCTTTCCGGCCGAGACGCTCAGACCGGCAGCGCGGTTGGCCAGTTTTCCATTGACGTAGTATTCCAGAGAGTTTCCACGCGCGACGATTTCGCATGTCGTCCACTCGCCATGCGGGCTGGCGAGATCTTCCCGGCCGCGAAAGCCGGTGACATCTTGCCACTTCAAATCGCGGCCCCACCAGTTCAGCCGGCCATCGTTCTTGAACGTGTATTGTTCCCCACCGGGCTTGAAGTAGGGAGCCTCGGCGCGTTTCTCAATCTCGCCGATGCAGGTCAGGGCGATTCGATCATCCTCGCCATCGCGAGGGTCGATTTTGACAACCAGCAAATCTCCCGTGCCTCCTTCGATGATTTGAAACTCGAAGGAATTCATCCACGGACCGGGACCGTTTGGGCCGAAACAATGGAGCAGGACGCCGGCATCGCGGGCTTTTCCTTGACGATGACCATAGGTTCTCTCGCCCCACTTATACTCCAGCTTCAAGCGATAGTTCTTGTATGACTGCCGGGTAATCAAGCCGCCCAGATAGGCAGTCTCCTCATTGCCTCCGGGAGCGTAAATCGTGCCATCGACGACTTGAAAGACGCCTGGATTTTCAAACTTTGTCTGCTCCGTGAACACGTACCAACCGTCGAGATTCTTACCATTAAAGAGGTGGATTTTCTGGTCGCTAGCGTTACGTTCGCTGGTGCCAGGCTCCGCGGCACTGGCCAACCGCGGGCAAGCCACAATCAGCAGCAGGCCCCAAGTGACGTAAAATCTTCTTGTGCGAAACGGAAGCATAGGTTTCTCCTGGAGTGACAAATGATTCATGGCTTGTCAACCAGCTATTATTGTAGGCAAACCGGCGTTCCGCCAATCAGTCGACAACCGTTTCCGACACAAGCCGACCGAGGATCTGGCGGCGGCGATCAAGCGTGACTTGCAGCCGCAAGCAATCAGACGTTTCCCAGGAGGGTTCTCCAGCGACGCAGCAAATCAGCCAAACCAACCATTCGAAAGTCGCTGGATGAGTTACGATTCGGCGGAGTATTCCAGCCGCGCGCCGTCGTTGCGTCCAGCCCGAATGCGGGCAAATTGCGGAGCGGGTATGCCATCCACGATCTTTGTCGGACTCCCTTCGGCA
Source organism: Pirellulales bacterium (assembly GCA_020851115.1). Taxonomy (GTDB): domain Bacteria; phylum Planctomycetota; class Planctomycetia; order Pirellulales; family JADZDJ01; genus JADZDJ01. The sequence continues at coordinate 4,651 of JADZDJ010000158.1, read as the reverse complement.
AACCGCGCCAATGCATCGCGGTTCAGTTCGATGCCCAATCCTGGTTTCTCGGGCAATTGAATGGCTCCATTGACGATCTGCAATTCGTCCAGCACCAATTCGCGGCGTAGGGGCGATTCTGAAAGTTCCGACGGCAAAAATTCGATATATCGGCAGGCGGAGCTGGCCGCGGCCATGTGCGCGCTGGCGGCGATGCCAATCGCGGATTTCCAGCAATGGGGCACGATGATGCGGTTGCGCTGTTCCGCGATTTGGCACACTTTGCGCGCCTCGCTGAAGCCGCCCACGCGGCCGATGTCGGGTTGCAGCACATCGAGCATGCCACGATCCGCCAGATCGAGAAACTCCCAATGCGTATTCTGCCATTCGCCGGCGGCGATTTTTACCGGTGAATGCTGGTGCAAGAACGCATAGCCCTCCAAATCATCGATATCGATCGGGGTTTCGACAAAAAACAGGTCATAGGCCGCGAGCTTTTCAATGACCGACAGCGCATGCCGCGCGCTCGGCCAGCAGTATGCCACATCGACCATCAACGTAAAATTTGGCCCGACGGCTTGGCGGCATGCGCCCACGATGTCGACCATCGACTCGTCGTCGGCCTGCAAGCCCTGGTGGCTGTACGGGCCATTAATGCAAACTTCCAGCTTCGCGGCCCGGAAACCCATCGTCCGCGCGACGCAAACTTTTTCCACGAGCGACTGACATTGCTGCTCGACGCTGCGCCCCGTGGGGAGCAGCGACGCGTAGGGGACAATCGGCCGATCGTTCGAGCCGCCGAGCAATCGATACACCGGTTGCCCGGCGGCTTTGCCGCGCAAATCCCACAGGGCCATATCGATGGCCCCGATCGCGCAAATCACCGCCCCCCGGCGGCCGGTCATTTTCGACCCACTATACATTTTTTTCCACAGCCCCTCGATATCGAAGGGATTGGCGCCGACGAGCATTTCTTCCAGTCCCAATCCCATGCAATGCGTTCCGCGCGTGCGAATGCACTCGCGGGCGACCCAGGGGTTTGTGTCGGTTTCGCCAATTCCGGTGACCCCTTCATCGGTGTGAATCTCGACCACCAAATCGTCCTGCGCCGACGAATTGGCCAGTGGGTCGAAATTCGGAATCAACAATACGTGGCAATCAACCTTCGTGATTTTCATTCGAAACGTCTCAACTTGGCTTCTCGCCCTACTCAGGCGGTGAAAGGAATGACATGGGTTGGAGAAAAAAAGCAATTCGCTTGTATCGGTTCCGCCCTTGAAAAACAAGCGGGGGATAGCGGCGCGTCGAAGTTCAGCGCAGAGGCGATCGGCCGCGGCGCGTCGATCCAAAACCACAGCGCCGCGCCAATCAGGCATACGATGCTGCCGACGGCAAGACCAGCGGGCCACCCGTATCCAAGATCGATGCTGATCCAGGGGGTGAATAGCGGAGCGACAATTCCGCCGACATTTCCGCCCGTGTTGAAGATGCCTGCGCTCAGCCCGCCGCGGTTGCCGCCGACTTCGACGGCCGTGACCCAAAACGGACCTTCGAGCATTCCCAAGACACCCAGCGCCAGCGACATCCAAGCGACGATCCACAGCGGCTGCCGAGCTTGCACCCCCAGCAACAGCAGCACCGAGCTGGCCACCATCGCACTTGCCGCCATGCCGCCCCGAGCCGCCCGCCAACCAAACAGCGACTGAATTCGATCGGAAAGCCAACCGCCCAGAGGCATGCCGCATGCCATCGCCAGCGGTGGAATCGTGGCATACCAGCGGCTCTGTTCATCACCCAATTTCAACACGTCTTTGAAGTAATAGTGCATCCAGTAAAAGAACAGATACTGAAAGTAGCCGACCGCGGAATAGCTGATCGTCACCAAGATTAAGTTCTTATTGCGGCGGAAAAACCCCGCGGTCCGAGCAGCCGACGGCCGCATCGCGGGCGAACGAGCGTCTGCGGTGGCTGGCGTTTCCCTGGGCGGTGCAAACACGGTCCACAGCATTCCGACCACGATCGTTGCCACGCCGGCGGCGACGAATGCCACTTCCCAGGTCAGCCAATCGATCATTCCACCAAACACGACGTACGTCGAGGCGATTCCTAATAGTGCCGCGCCAGTCACCATGCCGTTGGCGGCCGAGCGTTGGAGCACCGGGATGCCCAGCGACACGGCATTCGCCGCGGCTGGATGCAGCGGGGCGCTAATCAACCCCATCGCGCCGCGCACGACGATCAGGCTCGGCAATGCGACGGCCATCGTTGCGGCCCCCAAGCCGACCAATCCTGTCAGGACGACAAAAACCGCCGAACCGAGGCACATGAGCTGCAGCGCGAACTTCGGGCCAGTGCGGTCGATCAACCAGCCACCTGGAATCATGAACAAGGTGTACGTCGCCAGAAAGGCCGAATAGACCAGCCCCATTTGCGTCGGGCTGATACCGTAGGTCTCCATGATCCGCAAATCCCCGGCGACCGGCATGCTTTGACGATTGAAATGAGCCAAATAACAAATCGTCATCAGCAGCAGCACGAGCCGCCAGTGTGGCCAGGTCATGCTTTGGGCGACGTTCGATGATCGCGTGGTCCAGTGCTTCATCTTCGTGCTAAATTCATCGTGGCCGATCGGCACCCGTCGTTCCAACTGTCCGGCTCCGCGACCATCTTCAATCGTCTCGCTTGTGGTGCGCAGGCTTCCCGATCCCACGCAGGCCAGCGCTGAACAGTCCGCCGTTTACCCAATTCGACGCGATCCAATCTCAACCTCAATTACTTGTAACCTTGTTTCTTACCATCGGAACCCGCTTCCACGTCAGCGAATTCAGAAAACGGGCCTTTGCAGTCCCAGGTCAGTTGAATGCTCACCGAGTCGGTCGGCCCGGTAATCTCCTGAGTCAAGCCCGATGTTTGCGAATCTTTGTATTTTTTCGGTGCGTGCCAGCGATTTTCCCGATAGTTGACGTGCTGGACCCCCGACACTTCGACCTGGTGCAGACCGACCACAGCGCCGTCGCGATCTTCGAAACACGACAGCGTGAAGTGTCCGGTTTCGTCCAATTTTCCCTCCGACGCCCTGGCCCCCGACGGGATAAATCGCACGATGCCAAACTTCAACGGCTGGCCGTCGATCAGCACTTGCCCCGAAACCGGCACTCGTGCAGGACGTCCACGGCCACAGCCGACGGCCAGCGAAAGCGCGCAAATCAACCAGCCGGCCGCTTTCCAATTCACGTAGCGATGCATGACAATTCAGTCCAGAAGTGTTCCGTAACCAGTGCTACCCTGCAGCTTTTCGTTCGTATCGCGGTGCAACCGCGAGGGGGCAAGGAAGGGTCAAACTAATCCGAGGCCCCAATGGTTCCTGTTGCGCGACACACCTTCAGGGCAATATTCTCGTTCACAAATTCCACGTGTCCGTCGAGGTAGGCCATGTTCGCTCCACCGGCATGTTCGCTCCCAAACGAACCGTTTTCGTCGCCCCAATTCGGATGCGGATGAACCAGCACATCGCCCTTGCCCGGCAACGTGTTCATCGAATTGTGCGTCGATCGCATGCCTTCAAAGGGGGTGGCATACGCCCACGGGTTCCAATTGGAAACGTCGTCGGGATTCCGCACTTCACCGACGGCGTAGGTCTTGCTGGTGCCATCGAGCACATCTTTGCGCTTCTTGCGCAGCGCGGCGACGAATGCGCCAGACAAGGAGTCGTTTCCGCAGGCTAAAGGGGGAGTCAAGCCGAGGGCTGACGCTGGATCGTAGCGACCCATGCACAGCCCGTACGAACTCAGCCCCATTTCACCTTCGATCGGGATCCAGCCGCCTCCCTCGCGGCATTTGACGCAATTCGGTTCCGCCGTGCTCGAAGGGCAGACAAAAACGCGCGGCTGCATTTTCACCAAGCGGATCATATCGGCATCCGCCTGCCATTTGGCCGAATACATTGACGAATAGTTGAACAATCCGCCGGTATCGCCGCGATAGAGCAATTCTCCGTACTCCCAATGCGCCAACGCATAGAGCGCGGATTCTTCTAGGTATGGAAGCATCATCACAAAGCCGCTGGCACCGTGGCGCTGTTTTTCGGTATCGACCCAATTGCCGAGGAATTTGCAGGGGCAGGGAGAACCCATTGCTCCCATTTCGCGGCAGCCGCTGCGCCCCGGTGGAAAGAACTTCCTGGCCGATTCGTGGTTGAGAATGGCCAGCCCGATTTGCTTGAGATTATTGGTGCAACTCGACCGTCGCGATGCTTCGCGCGCGGCTTGCACCGCGGGCAAGAGCAGCGCAATCAGGATGCCGATGATGGCGATCACCACCAACAACTCCACCAGGGTGAATCCCGCCTTCTTGAAATGAACCGACCGATGATGTAAACAGAACATCACTATCTCCCTTGGGAAAGCGCCTACAAAAACCGTCCGCATGCCTCGTCACGAACCAGCGTGGTGCCTCTCTGTCCGGCCCCGCGCATTCATCAGCGCCTCGTTTGACGATTAAACAGCCGAGCGTCGCTTACGCAGGCCAACGATCAGTCCCACGCAACCGGCGCCAAACAACATCAATCCACACGGTTCCGGAACCGGCGCAGCGCCAGGCCCCGTCGGGAACGGAAAGTTGGTTTGCCAGATGACAAAGTCGGCTCCGTCCACCGCCCCATCGCCGTTGGCGT